>QILH01000296.1 GCA_003233255.1 Gammaproteobacteria bacterium
TCTATCTGTTGAGTTAAATTTGTTTTTTGTTCTGCGAGGGTTTCAATGCTGTCCAATCGCTTGTCGGAGAGGGCCGCTTGTTCCTGTAACAAAATTTTGCTGAGTTCAGTTAGAAAAGTATCCAGTTCGGTTAAGCTGGTTACCAGGTGGTGAATTGATTCTTGCTGGCTCATACGGGTTTAAGGCAGGGTTAGAAATCGGCTTCAAAGTCCATCATTTTGTCGGCGACGCGATCTGGGTTGACCTTGTATTCGCCACGAGCAATCGCATCGCGTATCTCATTAACATGTGATTGATTGATTTCAGGTTGACTGGCGAGTTTTTGTTCCAGTGATTTTAGTCGTCCGGCCATATCGGTGATGCTAACCGTGTCACCCTGGGTTGAAGAGTGACTGCTGGATGTGTTTGAGTCACTATCACTTTTGACTGACGAAACCTGACGATCACTGGAGTGTTGACTCCGGCCAGAATTTATCCCGCTTATATCATGAGGCATGAAACTAGACTCCTAACGCATTTTGCCGTAATTGTTAGCGGCTTGTTTTCGAAAAGCTTTAGCCATTAACTTTCATGTCCTTGAAATTGTTCACATTTTAACTCTAACGGTCGAACGAGCAACCACTTCACCCGAGAGTTTTCGGCCGCTTCGATTATTTACGATGGAAATAACCTGGCCATGTTTACCGTCCATCAGGGCCTTGCCAGCGGTGCGTATTTTAAGCCCATTGCCTTCTGCGATAATCGTGATCATCTCGCCTCGGGTTACCAATAATCGGGGTTTTACCATTTGCGCTGTGATAACTGCAGTGTTTCGAATCGAACGTTTCGCAATCATACCGATCAGGTTATTTATATCCGTAAATACACCGGCATGGTACCGTCCGACATCGTGACGGACAAAACTCAGCTGTTGTTTCGTTATCATTTCCCCACGAGCGATAGGGTGTTTAGCCACAATGACATCGGTGTAGGCACGCACATGCACAGGCAGGCGAACCTTCCAGTTTGGAATTTCACAGCGAATGCCTATACTGGTAGAACCAATCGGTGCCTTATTGCTGGTAGTAAAAATCTGGAGTGTTGATTTGCATTTTTTAAGACGTAAACGTTTATCAAGCCGCCCGAATTTGAATGTTAAATCGTATTGATCAGCATAATTATCGATGAGGTATTGTTTCACCGTTTGTTGTAGAGAGTTGTGTGTCTGATAGACGGTGCTGGCAAGTGTATTGCCCGTAATATACAGAGCAAAAACGGCCATAAAAATGACAGTAAGCCAATATTTACACGCGGCATAGAAATTGTTTTCTGTTCGGTTCATACTGGCTCCAACTTAACTGATTGAAATCTATATCCATTTTAATATTGGGTTGTTAATAAGATTTTCATTATTACAGGATGTTGCAAGACATATGCCAGTGAAGTTACCCTAAGTTTTTGGCGTGGCTGGCCGCTAAAGTAGGCAGATAAATAAATTTGTATGGTGTTTGATATGGCTGGCGTAATGGAAGGTGTAGATCAGCGTACTAAGCTGGTCGGAGAAAATCGTTTTGAACTTTTATTGTTTGGTCTGGGTGGGCGACAAAAATTTGGAATCAATGTCTTCAAAGTTCAGGAAGTCATTCAATGTCCGCCATTAACATCCATTCCAAATTCTCATCGAATCGTGCGCGGTATTGCCAACATGCGCGGCCGCACAATTACGATTATGGATCTGGCCGCAGCCATTGGTCAAAAGCCGATCGACATCAGCAAAGAACAGTACGTCATCGTGACGGAATACAATCGGTCAACTCAAGGTTTTCTGGTTGGCAGTGTTGATAGAATTATAAACATGAACTGGAAAGATATTCTTCCTCCGCCCAGGGGGGTCGGAAACAATAATTATATGACGGCCGTAACAAAAATCGAAGAGGCACTGGTTGAAATTATCGATGTCGAGAAAATCATGGCTGAACTAGTGGGTATCGTTATTGATGTCGAGGAAGATTCAACCGTTGATAGCGAAGAGGCGAAGTCAATCAAGCTACTGGTTGCCGATGACTCTCTAGTTGCGCGTAAGCAGGTGAAGGCGACACTCGATAAAGTCGGGCTGGCATGCGATCTGGCAAAGAATGGTCAGGAAGCATTGAACATGTTGCAAGCCGCGGTGGCAGATGGTAAGCCATTAACCGACACCTATGACGTAATTATCTCAGACATTGAAATGCCCGAGATGGATGGTTATACCCTAACGACTGAAATTCGAGCCGATGAACGCCTGGCCAAAATTCCGGTTATGCTTCATACCTCTTTAAGTGGGACATTTAATAGCAATATGGTCAAAAAGGTGGGGGCGGACAGATTTGTTGCCAAGTTCGATGCCAAAGAACTTGCCAAAGAGGTCAAAGGATTACTGGAAGAGAAAGGTTTAATAAAGTCGGGCACATTTAAAGAGCTGGATGATTAATATTTCGGCATCCACCCTATGATGTCGGCACAAACTGGAAGTGATGAAAAATTAGTGACGGACTCCTTATTATCAAAAGAACAGTATGATAATTTTCGCGGCTTTCTAGAAGATTCGTGCGGTATAGTTTTAGGCGACAATAAACATTATTTGGTCACGTCTCGTTTAAATAAATTGACGCATGAATTTTCTTTCGACTCATTAAGTACCATGTTGGATGAGTTAAAGAGAAAAAATGACGCAAAACTCAAAGAACGCGTTATTGATGCGATGACCACTAATGAAACAAGCTGGTTTCGGGATAATTACCCGTATGAGCTTTTAAAAGAAAATTTGATTCATGAAGTCATTAAAAACAACAAACCTAATCGTTTCAGGATTTGGTCAGCGGCATGTTCGACTGGACAGGAGCCGTATTCAATCAGTATGTCAATTAGTGAGTTCCAGATGAAAAATCCAGGCATGCTTAGTATGCCGATTGAGATTGTAGGCACGGATATATCAAATACCGTACTGGATATCGCACGACGTGCAGAATATGATCAATTAAGCGCATCTCGCGGTTTGCCAGAAGAAAAAAAGAAATTATTTTTTACCAGCATCGATGGCAATCGCTGGAAATTAAATGACAAAATAAAATCCATTGTTAAATTTAATGAAATTAATTTACTGCAGAATTACACATTGATCGGTAAGTTTGATTTAATCTTCTGCCGAAATGTCCTGATCTATTTCTCAGCGGATCTAAAAAGCGATATTCTGAATCGCATGGCGCAAATACTAAACCCCGGTGGATTTCTTATCCTGGGTGGATCCGAATCACCCACTGGCTACAGTCGTGCCTTTGAAATGACCCGATTCCCCCAGGGCGTTGTTTACCGATTAAAGGATAAGGTAGATTAACTAAACTTGCCGCCAGGCCATTACTTGCCCGTCCCTTCCCGTTGAACGTCTTCTCATATCACTAAGGTTTTGTTTTAATGTAGTTTTTTCTTCTGGCATGGTTGTTGCTCTTATCACATTAGTTGATGTATCGGAGCATATCATGCCATTTAATTTTGAATCATATTTAGGCGTTCATGAACCTGCCTTGCACTTGCGAGCTAAACGGGCGCAAATCCTGGCTTCTAATTTAGCGAACATCAATACTCCGAATTATAAAGCGCGTGATATTGATTTCACTGCGGCATTGAAAAGTGCCCGCAGCGGCCCCGGTGCTCGCAGCATGCACGTAACTCATGCTATGCATATTCAACCTGAAAAATTTATTATCGGTTCCGAATTAAAATACCGTAATCCATATCAAGATTCACTTGATGGAAATACGGTCGAACATCAGGTTGAAATGGCCGCTTTCTCAGATAATGCGATGCGTTACATGGCGAACTTGAGAATTCTTTCAGGTAAATTTAATACCCTGCGAACAGCGATAAAAGGACAATAACATGTCACTACTTAGTGTGTTTGATATATCGGGTACTGCATTACAGGCGGAAAGTATCCGACTTAATACAACGTCCAGCAATTTGGCCAACGCCAATAGTATCAGCAGTAGTCACGGTGGTACCTACCGCGCTCGTCATCCCGTATTTGCACCGATATATAATGAGTTTGGTGAACAGGAAGAGAATGTCGGAGTGAAAGTTTTAGGTATTGTCGAAAGCCAAAGACCCTTAAGGCGTGAACACAATCCCAACCACCCGATGGCCGACGAAGAAGGCTTTGTTTTTTTACCCAATGTAAACGTGGTCGAGGAGATGGCGAATATGATTTCGGCATCACGCGCTTATCAAACCAATATTGAAGTAATGAACAGTGCGAAACAGATGTTGATGCGCACATTAACCTTAGGGCAATAGCTAAAGGAATAACAGGATGGAAGGTATAGATAAAACATTACCCACGTTTGAAAGCATGGGACTTAGTAAACAGAAACCGTTAGAAAAGCCACGGCTGGGTCAGGAAGATTTTATGAATCTTATGATGGCCCAAATCAAACACCAGGATCCGATGAAACCGATGGAAAACGGTGACTTCATCAGTCAGATGGCCGAATTTAGTTCGGTCAGCGGCCTGAAGGAACTCAAGGATTCATTTAATACTCTGGCCAATGCGTTGCAGTCATCACAGGCCTTACAGGCGTCGTCGATGGTTGGACGACAGGTCATGGTGCCAGGTGATGTGGTGGAGCTTGCTGCACAAGGTGGAATACGTGGTTCAGTTGAAATTCCCCATGCTGCAGAAAAAGTGACGGTTAAAATATTCAATCAGTCTGGGGCGCAAGTGGCCGTGATGGATCTGGGGCCGCAACGCCCAGGCTCAACTCAGTTTAACTGGGACGGTATTATTAAAAAGCTTGATGACACGGTTCCAGCTGTAGCGGGTAATCAGGAAATTCGCGCCGAAGTCGGCGTATACAGAGTAAAGGCGGAAGCCATTATTGATGGAAAGTCGAGCGCCGTTAAAACGTTTACTGTAGATAAAGTCGATAGTGTTTTGTTGGCAAATGATAAGCAGGGTGTCACGCTTAATCTAAAACATGCCGGTGCGACACTGTTATCCGAAGTTCAAGAGATAATCTAATCCGATTATTAAGGAGTAAGTAACATGCCATTCCGAGCCGCACTTAGTGGAATAAACTCAGCAAGTGAAGAGTTAAGAGTTATTGGTAATAACGTTGCCAATGCGAGTACAACCGGTTTTAAAAAATCACGCGCAGAATTTGCAGATGTGTATGCTGCAACAGATGGCGCAGCCAGTACCGCAATCGGTTCCGGGGTGAGGTTAGCCGGTGTCTCACAACAATTTGGTCAGGGTAATATTGGATTTACTAACAGCAAACTGGATTTGGCCATCAATGGTCGAGGTTTTTTTGTTTTAGATGAAGGTGGAACACGTGGTTATACACGTGCGGGTAATTTTCAGGTTGATCGGGAAGGGTTTTTAACAAATCCGGATGGTGCCAAGTTAGTTGTTAATGGGGCGGATGAAAATGGCGCAATTACTGGAGCAGTAGGGCCTTTACAACTTGATCGTTCTAACATTACTCCGCAGGCAACTAACCGAGTTGATGTTGGATTGAACCTTGATAGTACCGAGGAACGTCCTCCAACCGTTCCCTTTTCTCCAAATATACCTTCATCGTTTAATTCGTCGACATCGCTTAGTGTTTTCGATTCGCTAGGGGGCTCTCATCTGGCCACAATGTATTACGTTAAAGGTGAGCAACCTGGAACCTGGGAAATGTATACCTTGGTTGATGGTAAAGATATTCACGGTAGCCAGTCCCCACCGCTGGCTTTCGATACTTTGGGCTTTGATGGTGCCGGGCAATTAGCGAGTATAAATGGAACTCCAGTCCCACCGGGCATTATTGAATACCCAGCGTTTGATACCGGTTCAGGTGCAGAACCTCTTCAGCTTAATATGAATCTGTTATCGAATTCGCCAATAACTCAGTTTGGTACCCGTTTTAATGTAAGCGAGCTCACTCAAAATGGTTTCACCTCGGGACGTTTAAGTGGAATCGATTTTGATGATACCGGTGTGATTCGTGCTCGCTACAGCAATGGTCAAACACGAACTCTGGGTCAGGTTGCTCTAGCCGATTTTTCTAACGCTCAAGGTCTTCGTCCACTGGGTGATACGGGTTGGGCAGAGAGTTTTGCTTCGGGTGTTCCATTACTGGGTACTCCGGGTTCCGGTAGTTTAGGCGTTTTGCAGTCAGGTGCTCTGGAAGGTTCGAATGTCGATTTAACCAGTGAGCTGGTGAACATGATTACGGCACAACGAAATTTCCAGGCCAACGCGCAGGTGATTACGACTGCCGACACCGTTACTCAAACGATCATTAACATAAGATAACGGGCTGATTAATAATGGATAAAGTCTTATACATAGCCATGTCCGGTGCCAAGCAAACGATGTTGGCCCAAACCGCGAACAGTAATAATCTTGCAAACATTAGCACCCCCGGTTTTCGTGCTGATTACGCTCAGTTTCGCAGTATGCCGGTCTATGGTGGTGGACTGCCGACGCGCGTGTTCGCCATGACGGAGCGTTCGGGTTCAGATTTTTCTATCGGTTCGATTAATGCGACCGGTAATACCATGGATATTGCTATCAAAGGTCAGGGCTGGATCGCGGTGCAGGCACCAGATGGAAGTGAGGCTTATACCCGTGCGGGTAATTTACGCCTGACAACAGAAGGCTTATTGGTAACAGGCGGAGGACATCCGGTAAAAGGAGATGGTGGCGTTATCACTCTGCCGCCGATTAACCGGTTGGAGATTGGTGCGGATGGAACTTTATCCGTTATGGCGCTGGGCGAAGAGGCTAATGCATTTGATATCGCAGATAGAATAAAACTGGTTAATCCGCCAGCCAATGAATTGCAAAAAGGTACGGATGGCCTTATGCGTTTAGCCGACGGCGAAGAAGCAGAAGCTAATGCCGATGTAAAAGTTGTTTCTGGAATGCTTGAATCCAGTAATGTAAACATCGCTTCTGCCCTGGTTAATATGATTGAGTTATCACGCCAATACGAGACACAGATTAAAATCATGCGTGATGCTGAAGAAAATGCGGATGCGACCCGAGAACTTTTACGGATGGCATAGAATCTGCAATTAAGTAATGTATCGTTAGATATATAACCGTAAATAAAATTACTGGAGTAACACATGAATCCATTATGGGTAAGTAAAACGGGTCTGGAAGCACAACAGAATCGGTTAGCAACCATAAGTAATAATTTAGCAAACGTTAATACGACAGGTTTTAAACGCGATCGTCCTATTTTCGAAGATCTGATTTATCAAAATGTTCGTCAAGCGGGTGCGCAAACATCACAGGAAACGGTATTGCCCTCTGGACTTATGTTAGGAACCGGTGTGCGTACCGTCGCCACCCAAAAAATTCATACCCAGGGTAATATATTACAAACGAAAAACAAACTGGATGTTGCGGTACAGGGTCGTGGTTTGTTTCAAATTCAAAAACCAAACGGTGATGTAGCTTATAGCCGTACCGGTAACTTTCAACTTAGTGCGGAAGGCGTCATTGTGACGGCTTCGGGATATCCATTGCAACCGCAAATAACGGTGCCGGCAAATGCTGCGAGCTTGACTATTGGTAACGATGGCTCAGTCTCTATAACAACACCAGGTATTGCACAACCTCAACAAATTGGACAGTTCCAGCTTGCTGATTTTGTTAATCCAAGTGGATTACAACCTACAGGTGAAAATCTTTATCTGGAAACCACGGCCAGTGGTCCCCCTACGGTTGCTAACCCGGGTAATAATAATACCGGAACCTTGATTCAAGGCGCGCTAGAAGGCTCCAATGTTAATGTTGTAGAAGAGCTGGTTAATATGATTGAAACTCAGCGGGCATACGAAATGAATGCTAAGGCAATATCAACCATGGATCAGATGTTGCAGTTTGCCAATAATCAGTTATAAAAACATGAAAAGTAAAATAAAATTTATAGCGCTAACCCGGTTATCCGCTGTGTTTATTGTCGTCATGACGATCGTTGCGCTAACCGGTTGCGTGAAAAGCGATAACGTTTTAACTAAAAATGAATTCAAACCACCGGTAATAGAGGCGCACGAACAGGAAAGTAAATACAACGGAGCGATTTACCAGGCAGGAATGCGGGTGAATTTATTTTCTGATACGCAGGCGAAACAAATAGGCGATATTTTAACGATTAACCTGGTTGAATCGGCAACGGCGCTGGCAAGTTCGGATACTGCGGCAGAAAAGAAACAAAATATAGAAATGCCGCCGCCTAAAATAGCCGGTGACGATGTTGTTAAAGACGGGAAAAATGTATTAGAAAATGAAATTGAAGCAGGAAGGGATTTTCGCGGAAGTGGCGAATCCAATCAGGCGCATAATTTTCAGGCCGTGATTACAGTGAGCGTGATCGATGTTCTACCGAATCAACATCTGGTTGTTCGTGGTGAAAAAGTGATTATGCTGAATCAGTCTGATGATTACATACGTTTTTCAGGCATTGTACGCCCGCAGGACATTGATCAGAATAATACTATTGAATCACAAAAAGTGGCGAATGTACGCATTAGTTACTCAGGTCGAGGTGTTTTATCTGCGGCGAATAAAATGGGGCCACTGTCTCGATTCTTTCAAAGTGGTGTTTATCCTTATTGAGTCAGGAGTAGTAGCAGTGTTACAAAAAGCAGAGTTAAAATTTGTTCTTATTACTGGATTCCTGATGTTTTTTGCATTGCAGTCTGATTTTGTTGCAGCTGATCGGATAAAAGATATCGCCAAAATACAAGGAGTCCGGGATAACCAACTTGTCGGTTATGGATTAGTAGTAGGTTTGAATGGAACCGGCGATGGTAATGCACCTCATACAGTACAGAGCTTACGAGGAATGTTATCGAGACTCGGTGTTAATATACCGCAAAACGTATCGTTACAATCTAAAAATGTAGCCGCGGTAGCCATACATACCAGTTTACCTGCCTTTGCAAAACCTGGACAAACTATTGATATTACGATTTCATCAATTGGAAATGCGAGAAGTTTGCGTGGCGGAAGTTTGCTTATCTCCCCTTTAAAGGGTGTTGATGGACAGGTTTATGCGATAGCTCAGGGAAATATCATAGTTAGTGGTTTTGGGGCGGAAGGGAATGATGGCTCAAGTGTAACCGTCAATATTACGAGTGTAGGTCGTATACCGAATGGGGCAACGGTTGAAAAGGCGGTTGAGACCCCATTTGGTAAAAAGCGTGAGATTGTGTTGAATTTGCGTACGCCAGATTTTACGACCTCAAATCAGGTTACCAAGGTTATTAACGAAACCCTGGGTCCTGGTACTGCCTATTCGATTGATGCGGGCTCAATAAATGTCCAAGCACCCGAAGATCTTGCACAAAGGGTATCGTATATTTCTTTACTTGAGAACCTGGAAGTCGAACCGGCTATACCCCCGGCACGAGTGGTTATTAATGCGCGTACCGGTACAGTTGTTATTGGTCGGCATGTGCGAGTATTACCTGCGGCGGTATCGCATGGCAGTTTAACGGTGACTATTACTGAGAGTGTCAATGTGAATCAACCTGACGCGTTTTCGAGAGCGGGTCGTACGGTAACAACGCCGCAGTCGGATCTCAATATTGTCCAGGACAATTCTCGTATGTTCAAGATCAAAGAAGGTGTGACCCTGGACGATGTTGTTCGTGGAGTAAATGAAGTGGGTCTGGCACCAGGTGATTTAGTTGCCATCCTGGAAGCGTTAAAAGAAGCCGGTGCCTTACGCGCAGAGTTAATCGTCATATAGATATGTTAGTGGCCGTAGGTTCCAGCGCAAAATTATTTTGCCGAGCAGGCTATTTTTTGCCGGAAATTTCATTAAAATATACATAAAATCATACACTTAAAGTATATAGTGGTTGGCAGGTTTATTGCATTTCTATTCGTAATAAAGGCTATAGAACATGGAATTTTGTCTCAATGCTAAGTAATAATACGCAATCTGTATATACCGATATTCAAGGCATGGCTCGGCTACGCACTCAGGCGCGTAACGATCCTGAAGCCACCTTAAAACAGGTCGCAAAGCATTTTGAAAGTTTATATATGAATATGATGCTAAAAAGTATGCGTGCTGCGAGCTTTGGCGATCCTAATTTTGATTCCAACAGTAGCACAATGTATCGAGATATGTATGACAGTCAAATGGCATTACAGTTGAGCGAACAGCAAGGTATCGGGTTAGCGGATATGTTGGTCAAGCAATTACAAAAGAGTATGCCGGCAACCAGCAATGAAAATAAATCTGATAACGTTGAGTTCAATACGATCCCTCAGGGTATTACTGCATCTCGGCATAAAACAGGATCTATCGATCCGGATAAATTTAACTCGAAAAATGAGTTTGTAAGTATTTTAATGCCTTATGCTGAGAAAGCGGCAGATGAATTAGAGGTCGCGCCACAAGTATTAATTGCCCAGGCTGCATTAGAGACAGGTTGGGGGCAACACATGCAGCGTTTACCAAACGGCAAAAGCAGTTATAACCTGTTTAATATTAAAGCTGGTTCGTCCTGGTCTGGGCCGGAGGTAAACATCAAGGCCCTGGAATACAGGAATGGAATTGCGGAAAAAACGAATTCTTCTTTTCGAGTGTATGGCTCATTGCAGGAGAGTTTTGATGATTATGTTCAGTTTATAAAGTCTAACCCTAGATATCAGAACGCCCTGGCTGTTTCAAATGATCCGGAGGCCTATACATATGAATTACAAAAAGCGGGTTATGCAACCGATCCAGATTATGCAGAAAAAATTAATAATATTTTTCAGCGAGAAATAATTAGTGCGCCGTATTCAGAGTATCTACACGAAGTTTGAATCTTGAGGTAATATAATGGCGGGTGGTGATTTATTAGGTATTAGTACTTCAGGGGTGCAGGCCGCGCAGCGGGCTTTGTCGACCGTGAGTCATAATATCGCTAATTCTTCTACCCCAGGCTACTCTCGCCAGAGGACAGATCTAGATACCCGCTCACCGCAATTTGCCGGTAACGGTTCGATTGGTACGGGTGTGGTAGTCAACAGTGTTGATCGGTATTACGATGAATTTCTTACCTCAGAGGTTCGCCATACAAATTCATTGAGTAAGTTTCTTGATAAGAGTTATGAGTTTACAACGCAAGTCGATAATCTTTTAGCCGATCCAGAAGCAGGTCTGGCGCCGGCCTTGTCTGAATTTTTTGATTCGGTCAATGGGGTGGCAAATGAACCCACCTCTAATGCTTCTCGTCAGGTTCTATTGAGCACTTCACGAAATCTGTCTGATCGATTTGCTTTTTTAAACGAACGCTTTGAATCGCTTCGTAAGGGCGTTAATCAGGATATGAAGGGTATGGTTGGCCAGGTAAATCAGCTTGCCAAAGGTATAGCAGAATTAAATAATACCATCGTCAGAGCTCGTGAGGTTACCGATAAACCGGCAAATGATTTGCTGGATCAACGGGATAGACTGGTTCAGGAACTATCAGGCTTGATCAATGTACGTACCACTATTCAGGATGATGATCGTATGAACGTTTTTATCGGTAATGGACAAACGCTTGTTATTGCTGATGTATATGAAGAATTAGGGACAAAGCTGAATGAGTATGATCCTTCTCAGCTTGATGTGATATTTAAAGGCAGCGGCCAGGAAATAGTGATAAATCAATTTCTCTCGGGTGGAGAGCTCGGCGGATTAATTAAATTTAGAAAAGAAATTCTCGCGCCAGCACAAAATGAGCTAGGTCGGATAGCGATCGGTATTACCCAGTCATTTAATAATCAACATCGCCTTGGGATGACGATGAATAATGAACTGGGTGGAAATTATTTCCGTCCAATTGACCTGAATGCGGCACTGGTTTTACCCAGCAATACGAATCGGGGTGACTTAAGAATTAACTCAGAAATTGTTGATACTAATAAATTGACGACCAGCAATTATCAGTTAACCTACAAAAATGGCCAATATGAATTATTACGTCTGGATGATGCGAAGGTAATCGGTCAATTTACCAGTTTACCTCATGAGATAGAAACCGATGGGTTCAAATTAACAATGGATGTGGGTGCGATAAAGGACGGTGATCGTTATATTATTCAGCCGACTCGACGGTCAGCCGATATTTTTTCTGTTGCTATCAATACGGTTGATGAGATAGCTGCGTCAACCCCCATACGGGCCGAGGCGGATATTAATAATCTGGGAAATGCCGATATTGAGATTACTCAAATCACCGATGTTGATAATACGGCCTTTAACGGTGCACCCGGCAAATTAAGCCCACCATACGTTATTCGATTTATCGATGAGAAAAATTTTGAAATATTAGATAATTCGGGTAAAGCGATTACTATCAAACAGGCAGCAACCGCGGATGATCCAGCGATTAATTTAAATCAGTCACGTGGAACCGGTACAGATAATGCTGACAGTGAAACAGTAGGCAAGGAAAAACATGATCGAGATGACAAACAAAATACCGCCGGAGGCTTGTCAAAAGTTGAAACGGCGATAGCCTACGATCCTGGTACCGGAGCCACGATATTCCCGACACCTGGCGGCGTTGATCGCGGTATGCATATCCGTATCGATGGTAAACCAAAAACAGGGGACATGTTCAGAATAGAATATAACAAGGATGGTATAAGCGATAATAAAAACGCCCTTGCTCTAGCTGCGTTACAGACTAAACCTACCTTGCTTAATGGTACTTCTGATTATGCACAGACTTATGGTCAACTGGTTTCCAGAGTAGGTAGTCGAACTCATGAGCTGGATATTAATCGCCAGGCGCAAATGTTATTGCTCAATCAGGCCGTTGCATCGAAAGAGGAAATGTCTGGAGTGAACCTGGATGAAGAAGCAGCTGAAATGATACGCTATCAAAATATGTATCAGGCCAATGCGAAAGTCATTGCTGCTGCCAATCAAACCTTTCAAATCCTTATGGATGCATTCCGCTAATGGCGTTACGAGTGTCAACAAACCAGTTTCATAAAGTAGCGGTTGATTCCATGCTGGAACAACAGGCGAAGCTGAGTAAGGTTCAACAGCAAGTTGCGACAGGTCGTAAAATTCATCTACCATCCGATGATCCGGTCGCTTCTGCAAAGATAGTCAAGTTAAATGATATTTTAAAATCATCTGATCAATTTCAATCGAATATTGTTGCCGCACGGGCAAGGTTAACACTCGAAGAAAGTGCCTTAGCCGATGTGGTCGAGGTTTATCATCGAGTCAGAGAGTTAACGATACAGGCAAATAATGCCAGTCAAACAAACGAAACACGTTCATTTATTGCTGAAGAGATATCTCAATTATTAGAAGAAGTTGTAGGTCTTGCCAATGCGGCGGATAGTAATGGTGAATTTTTATTCTCTGGTAATAAAGGTAAATTCAAGCCGTTCGCAAAAAACAGCACGGGCGGTTATGACTACAGTGGCGATGACGGGCAGCGATCAATTCAGATCGGGCCACGTCGAAAGGTAGCTATTAATGATTCTGGCAGTGATGTGTTTCGAGAAATACGAGATGGTAATGGTAAATTTAATATATTAGAAGGTAAATTAAATAAAGGCAGTGGAGTGACTGATCCTGGTACGGTTACCGGGAATTATGATATGGGAACCTATGCCATTCTGTTTGATAGAAAAGAAAGCATTAATCCAGAAGAGCCGATGACATATGCGGTGGTTGACGATAAAGGGAAAGAAGTTTTACCGGCGGGACAAAAGTATATCGAAGGTGCTTCAATTGAATTCTCTGGAGTCAATACGTTTATCAAAGGGAACCCAGAACCTGGCGACTATTTTGTTGTCAGGCCGAGTTTTCATCAGGATATTTTTACCACCCTGGATAATTTTGTCATACAATTAAAAAAGGGGCATGGAACGGATGCGGGCCAGGCAAAATTAAATAATGCGGTAAACCGATTGCTGGTTTCTATCGATCAGGCTTTAGGTAAGGTATTAGAAATTCGGGCTAATGTCGGAGCACGTTTAAATGCGCTGGAAAGTCAGGAAAATATCAATGAGTCAGTTAAGATTCAGGTGAAGACGATTCTGTCTGACGTAGAGGACCTCGATTATGGTCAGGCGGTAAGTGAACTTAATCTAAAGTTAACCGGGTTACAGGCGTCACAGAAGGCTTTTACCCGAGTGCAGGATATTTCTTTATTCGATTATATTTAATTATTTCTGTCCATGATTTATAGCCTTGATGCCCAGATACTATTACTAAACCTGGATCGGCTAGCCGTTTTTCAGGCGCAATGGTTAGTGTTGAGATTATAGTGAATTAACTACAAAAACTGGCGCTATAATGGATTCAATTCATAAAATCGTCCTGAGCACCGTTGCGATATAAATTTATGGTTAAAAATAGTCGTGGGGCGATATAATGGCTATTTTCAATAAAAACAACAACTTAAAATATGCCGGGCCGGCAATTATTTTCCGCATTGTCTATAAAGAAGCCATGATCCGGGACGCTAGTGATCCACGGGAGCGGTGATTACGCCTTGTGCGTATGTCCGCTAAAGTTGGATTCTCAATTCGGGTTATAACTGATTGAGATAAAGTTCGAAGAGGAGCATAAGCGTCATGCCTCAAGTCATTAATACAAACATTATGTCGCTCAATTCGCAACGTAATTTGAACACCTCGCAAGAGGCGTTACAAACTTCCTTGCAGCGTCTGTCATCTGGTTTACGAATTAATAGTGCCAAAGACGATGCAGCAGGACTTGCGATTTCTGAGCGTTTTACTTCACAGATTCGTGGTTTGAATCAAGCAGTACGAAACGCCAATGACGGTATTTCACTTGCGCAAACAGCAGAAGGTGCACTGGCGGAGTCTGGTAACATTCTGCAACGGATTCGTGAATTGTCTGTGCAATCAGCCAATGCCACGAACTCGGCGTCTGATCGCCAGGCCCTACAGGCTGAAGTGGGTCAGTTGGTGCAGGAACTGGATCGAATTGCCACTAACACGGAATTCAATGGACAGAAATTACTGGACGGTACGTTTGGTACGGCGGTATTCCAGGTCGGTGCGAATGCGAATCAGACGATTCAAACGACCACCAATAACTTTCGTATTGGGCAATTTGGTAACCACCGCATCGAAGGTGTTGAATCTTCAGCCGGTGCAACCAATCGTTATGCACAAGGTGACTCGCTGACCATTGCGGGTAATCTGGGCACTCGCACGATAGCTGTTGATCCGGAGTCAAATGCCAAAGCAGTGGCTTCAGCAATTGATGCAAAAAGTAATGAAACCGGTGTCAGTGCCTTTGCGAAAACTGAAATCGGTTTGTCTTTCAGTGCGGCAGGTGCTTATACGGTTGATGTGCAATCGGATAATAAGGACTTTCAGTCTATTTCCTTTACCCTGGCAGGTACCGAAGGAAATGATGGTCTGTCTGCTGCGGTTACTGCGTTTAATGATATTGCTTCTAAAACAGGGGTTACTGCCCGTTTAAGTGGTGATAGCAAAACGGTTATTTTAACCAATGCGACGGGTAATAACATCACCATGCGCGATACGGTTAATTCTAACTCTGGCGATGTGATGATTGGTGGTGGATCACCAGGATCAGACGGAGCATCTGCTGGTGGTGGTACTGTGTTAGGTGCAAACGGTGCTGTTGATACGGCAGTGGTTGTTGGGCAAGTTATCTTTGACTCCGACAAATCATTTGGTGTATCTGGTATTGGTGGTGCAACCAACATAATGGCTCAGGAAGCATCTGAATTGAATGCAGTTCAAGCTCTGGATGTGGGTACCGTTGCGGGTGCCAACCTTTCGCTTGCGATTGTTGATTCAGCATTAAATACAGTGAATTCACAACGGGCAAAATTTGGTGCGATACAAAGCCGCTTTGGTTCTACCATTGCTAACTTGTCGACCAATGCTGAGAACCTGACGGCTGCGCGTTCACGAATTCGTGATGCTGACTTTGCAATGGAAACTGCAGAATTAACACGGAATCAAATTCTGCAACAAGCCGGTGTGGCCATGCTTGCGCAAGCAAACGTTGCTCCACAGAGCGTCTTGTCGTTGCTGCAGTAAGTGTGAGAGTGGAACGTGCGAAGTAATGAAACGTTCCCATTACCAATAGAGGTGCTGATATGGATAATGAAACCATGGCGCAAATAACCTCGCTGGTAAACACGCGAAGCAACGGCAGTGAGATTAGTGTTACTCGGATCAAGGACGTTGATGTTGCGGCAGTGAAGCCAACCAGGATGGATGCAGCAACGAGTCTGGCGCAGGCGCGAGAGGCGTCTGCTGAACAGATTAAGGTCTCACGAGAGTCGTTCGAAAGGGTTGTCAGCGAGTTGGAATCTTTTGTACAGAATTCACAACGCAACCTGGATTTTCATATTGATGATAAGACAGGGCGAGTTATCGTAAGTGTGGTGGATTCGACAAATGACTCGGTAATACGGCAAATTCCTTCCGAAGAGATGCTGGTACTATCGCATCGTATTCAAGAATACATGGATGACCATCAATTAGATATGAAAGGGATGTTATTGGAGTTAAAAGCTTAGGATTGGCATTGGAATTGCAAATTACCCGGTAAGGCCGGCCCCGAATTGGCGGGGTCGGCGATCTCGAATATTGTCACTGAGGAGCGGTATGCAAGGCATCAATCCAACCGGGCTCGGCGGTTCCAGCCTTGATGTGGAAGGACTCGTCGATCAGTTAGTGACGGCAGAGGGCGCACCAGCCAGGAACCGACTGGATCGGCAAGAGGTTGAGACCCAGTCCAGTATTTCAGCGTTTGGTATTTTTCGCGGCGCCTTATCCGATTTTCAGACCTCACTTGAAGGCTTACGGTCAAGTCAGGATTTTAACAAGATATCGACGGTCTCGTCAGATGAAGAAAAAATCACACTGGTTGCCAATAACGAAGCTCAGGCAGGTGCCTATTCAGTAGAAGTTGAGCAATTGGCCCAGTCACACCGCCTGACTTCAAAGGCATTTAATTCTGAACTGGAGGCTATCGGTACCGGTAATCTAAGTTTCCAGTTTGGTCGCGTCGATTCTAATAGTGGGCAATTTATTAGTAATAATCAGGCAACGATTAAAAATATTAAAATAAGCGATGAAAATAATTCATTATTAGGGATTGCTCAGGTTATTAACCAGGCCGATTTTGGGATCCGGGCATCCATCATTAACGATGGCAAAGGCCATCGTCTGGCTTTATCGACCGAAGCCACAGGCGAGATAAACAGTCTACGTTTAGTGGTTACCGATCAGGACGGACGAATGAATGATGCTACTGGCCTGTCGAGATTGTCCTATGACCCAACCCAACCCAATACGATGAATATGATTGAAACTGCCAGGGCGCAGGACGCCGTGGTGTTACTGGATGGTATCCGAATAAATAATGCTTCAAATACAATTTCAGAGGCGGTGAAAGGGATTTCAATTGATATCAATGCACTGACCGATAAGCCGGTATTATTAACCGCAGAGTTTGATGTTGCTGCGGTGCAGGAAAGCATTCAGTTTTTTGTTGCCTCGTATAATGAAATTGTGAATACCATTCAGAGTGTGTCCGGTCTTGATCCTGAAACCGGTGTATCTGGGCCATTGGCGGGTGATTCCTCAGTGCGTGGTTTGGCGGAGCAAATACGGCGTGTCATAGGCGCATCCTTTAATGGCGTTAACGAAGATCACGGTTCGTTAGCGAGTATTGGAATTGAGACGGAACGTAACGGTAGTCTGGTGGTTAATGAAGGTAAATTGCGTACGGCTATCGAAGATGAGCTGCAACAGGTTACCAAGTTGTTTTCACGTGCGGGCGCCACCAGTGATCCGCTGATTCGATATGTTTCCGCAGACGAAGATGCCAGAATGGGCACGCATGACATTACCATAACCCAGTTAGCTAGAAAAGGTACCTACATCGGACGTGATATTGGGCAAAATGATTCATTCACCGTGCCGGCGGGAGAAAACGCTCTGGTGTTACGGGTTGATGGTGTGACCAGTTCAAAAGTGACGATACCTGCCGCCGTCTATGCGAGTGGTGCGCTATTAGCTGAGGCCTTACAGGGACAAATTAATAAAGATGAAGTATTCCGACGCGAAGATGTGTCTGTGTCGGTCAGCTATGTGGCAGGTCAGATGGTGATCACCTCAAATCGTTTAGGTGGACAATCACGGGTTGATGTGATTTCAGCTGATAATAGCATTAAAGATTTAGGAATTGATCCCGCTGAGGGTATAGCAGGAGAAAATATAGCCGGACGTATAGGACGTTTTGGTGCTGAAGCCCAGGGCCAGATACTAACCGGTATGGGGGATGCGCAGGGAATCAAAATTGAGGTGATCGGAGGTAAGGAAGGAAACAGAGGCAATGTTTCTTTCTCGATGGGCGTAGCTGAGCAGCTGAGTAAAACGCTGGATCGTTACATTGGTAACCAGGGTGTTTTACAAACTCGCTCAGAAGGACTAAATCGGCGCATTGAAGATATTAATCAACAGCGTGAACAGCTGGCTCGACGGTTAGAGACATCTGAGAAGCGATTAATGAAACAGTTTTCATCATTGGATGCCACTCTGGGGAAGATGAGAAGCACGAGTAATTTTTTATCAAGCCGATTAGCCGCATTACCGGGCGCGAGAGAAAGTAATAACTAGTGAATGAATTTAGAAAATGTAATGATTATGCACTAAGCAGTTGGAGTATGTTATGAACATGTCAAAATTACACAGCGCAGTAAATGAATATAGTCAGGTCGGTGTAGCGTCGGGCGTTGAACAGGCCAGTCCGCATAGATTGATTCAGATGTTGATGGATGGGGCCATTGGAAAAGTTGCGATGGCAAAAGGCTTCATGGAACGAAATGAGATTTCACAAAAGGGGGCGCATATTAGCTGGGCAATCTCTATTATTGAAGGCTTGCGCGCTTCACTGGATAAAAATGCCGGTGGTGAAATAGCCGATAATCTCGATGATTTATATGATTACATGATTCGCAGATTGATACGGTCAAACTCAGAAAACAATCCCGACTTGCTTGATGAAGTCGTATCGTTGTTGCGCTCAGTTAAAAGTGCCTGGGACGAACTCCCTGCTATTGCAAATATGAAATAATTAAAATGGATATCAAATATATTTCTTTAAGGCGTAGTGCCGAGAAAATATTGCGACTTTCAAGGAGCATGTTACAGCAGGCGATCGACAGGCAATGGGATCAGTTAGCCTGCTTAGAAGTTGATCGTGGAAGGGCATTAAATCATTTATTTGATCATCCTGATATCAAACAATGTTTACCGATGTTGTCAGATATATTATATGAGGTTTTAGAAGTCGATCGGGAGTGTATACAGATCACTGAAAAAGAACGGTTTACGTTATTGCAGAACCTTCACCACCAAAGTACGCAGGACAGGGCTGTAAATCTTTATCGAAATAACGCTCCCGGATAATACGCGTGATCGATTTTTATCGGTAATATCTCGCCATTGTACTATTATTTATATATTCTCAAATTGAAAAGTAAATTCCCGTGTCTTGTTTACTCGAAAAAGAATTACCTTTTGCCTGGACTCTTATTAATGCACAAGATCCGTATGTCGAGTTTCCATTAAACCAGATTGCCTATGCTCTGATCGAGCATAATGAAGAACACTCTAATAAGTCCGTCAGTGAGGAAGAGTCCGACCTTCGCCGTGTCGAACATAAAGTAGATTTAATATTACAAATGCTGGGTCATATCATGCAGGCTAGCTCAGGGGTGCCCGATAAGATAAGATTGCAGCTATCTGCAGATGAGATAGCCTGGTATTACCCAGAAGCCGTAATAGATCAAGATTATCAGGTCACGCTGTTTTTGAGCGAAGATTATCGTCTGCCGCTTAATCTGCTGGTTCGTGTTATCAAGATTGAGTCAGGATGGTGTCATGCCGTAATAAAATACCAACGTGCGGATGAGCAAACAACCTGGGAAAAATGGGTGTTTCGGCAGCATCGACGTCATGTTGCTCATATCAGGGCCGATACGAATCCATAAAAACCTAAGACGATCATGCCTTGTGTCGTTCGTTTTTCTATATCCCCATATTTTTATCCAATATAAAGTATTTAACGCCAATATTTTGACTTTCACTCAGTCACTGTCTACGCTCTTTACTGCACCAGTAAAATGAAAATTAATTTACTACTTTATAGAAATGGGAGCCTATGTCTATACTAATTATTGATGATAATGTTGAGCGGCGAGATCAAGTTGAATTCTTGCTTAGTTTTATTGACTATGAACTTTATGCTGCGTCCTCTTCCGATGGATGGCAATCGAATAAAGCAGATAAAAATCCCGAAGTCGTCATTCTCGGCGATGTTGGAGGAACAGACGATATCATCAACACTATTACGAAGGTAAAAGAGACGTTCGATTCGATTACGCCAGTATTAATATTAACGGAATTGCGTGACAAAAGTTTATTACCGCCTGAGATTACGGCAAAGATCGTTAATGTCATTGAAGAACCCATCAAGCATCGCCAGTTGTTACACGCATTACATTTGGCGCAAGTCTACCGTGAGTCTCAGTCCAGTAATAGCAGTACCACGCCCATGTTGTTTCGCAGTATGGTTGGACATTCACGTTCGATTATTCAGGTTCGCAAATTAATCGAACAGGTGGCCGATACCGGGGCAAACGTACTTATTCTGGGGCAATCTGGCACGGGCAAGGAGGTGGTTGCCAGGAACCTGCATTACTATTCTTCTCGACGTGATCGCCCCTTTGTTCCGGTGAACTGTGGTGCGATTCCCCCAGACTTGTTAGAAAGCGAACTATTTGGCCATGAAAAGGGCTCCTTCACCGGGGCGATCTCGGCACGACAGGGACGATTTGAGCTTGCAGAGGGTGGGACATTATTTTTAGATGAAATTGGTGATATGCCGCTCGCTATGCAAGTTAAAATATTACGGGTATTACAGGAACGCGTATTCGAACGTGTCGGCAGCAACAAAAGTATTAAGGCCGATGTGCGAATTATTGCCGCGACCCACCGTGAACTTGAGACTGAGATTGCCGAAGGACGTTTCCGCGAGGATCTCTTTTATCGTCTGAATGTATTTCCTATTGAAATGCCGGCATTAAAAGACCGTAGTGATGATATTCCTTTATTGATCAAAGAACTGGTTACTCGTATGGAGCATGATCAACGAGGTTCGGTACGCCTGACTCCAACGGCGATTGCCGCTTTGGCGCATTATCCCTGGCCTGGTAACGTGCGTGAACTCTCTAATTTGATGGAACGCCTTATCATTATGCATCCCTATGGGGTTGTTGATGTTCGTGATTTACCTGAGAAATTCAGGGGACAGGTAGTGAATATCAACGAGGACGAGGTTTTATCGATTGAATCGGTGATGGAAAATGATGATGCTGCTGCGAATGCAATGCGTTTACCCCGTAATGGACTCGATTTAAAAGAACATTTAAGTCAGTTAGAGTTTTCACTAATTAAACAGGCATTGGACGAGGCCGATGGTGTGGTTGCGCATGCGGCGAAGCGTTTATCGATGCGTCGTACGACTCTGGTCGAAAAAATGCGCAAATACGGTTTGCAACGTCAAGAACACGTGTCGGGAATTTGACCGTGAACGTTGTTACTTTCAGTAAGCATTTGTTTCGATAGCGAAATTTATTTAGGCATACTTCTTGCTCAACATAGTAGACGTGACATTGGCTTATGATTTTTAAGTCGTTGAACTACTTGTTGGGAAAAAGGTGCCATGAGTGCAGAATTAAACAAACATGCGACCACGGATGAGTCACTTGAACAAAAGCGGGTGGTTGCTGCTCCTGATATATTTACGACACAATCTACCGAAGGTATAGCGTCTGGAGCGCAGGGTTCCAGGCAGGCCTTGCATGATGCCTTTTCGGCTTTTAACCAGATATCAAACCAGCTTGCCTCTTCATACCATGCTCTTGAACAACAAGTTGCGCACTTAAACGTTGAGCTGAGTAAGTCTCATGAATCTCGTTTAAGGGAGTTAACTGAAAAAGAACGACTTGCCAATCGGCTGTCAACCTTATTGCAGGCTTTACCCGGCGGTGTTGTGGTGCTGGGTAGCGACGGTAAGATACAGGAATTTAATCCAACCGCGCTAGATTATCTGGGAGAACCCTTAGAAAACCAGTATTGGTCTGATGTGATTAAGCGCGCATTTTCGCCTAAGTCAGATGATGGGTACGATGTTTCGCTTGCGGACGGTCGACGTGTAAATATTTCCACTTGCCCATTGATGAATGAGCCGGGGCAGATTCTGCTGATAACCGATGTCAGTGAAATGCGCGACCTTCAGGAAAAACTAAACCAACGAGAACGCCTTGCCGCGATGGGAGAGATGGCCGCATCGCTGGCACATCAGATTCGCACGCCATTAAGTTCAGCCATGTTATACACATCAAATTTAAAACGAGTGGGGCTTGAAGAAAAAGATTTTAATCGCTACACAATTAAAATTAAAGACCGGCTGGATCACCTGGAACATATCGTAAATGACATGCTGCTTTATTCGCGAAGCAATACCACAGGAAGAGATGATGAGTTTACAATGTCAGGTTTACTCACTGAACTCGAATTATTGCTGGATGAACAAATATTAAAGAGCAATGTTGAATTTAGCTGGCACGATTTGGTTGGGGCTAGACTCGTTACTGCAAACAAACAAATGTTGTTGAGCGCGCTTTTAAATTTATGCGTTAATGCGATTCAGGCTATGCAAGGTAGCGGGAAATTAAAAGTTTTGTCAAAACAGGGAAGTAATGCGAGTCTAGAAATTCTAGTTTGCGATGATGGTCCAGGTATCAGTGAGGAAAAACTAAACAATATATTCGATCCGTTTTTCACAACACGCAATGATGGTACTGGGTTAGGTCTCGCTGTGGTGCGAGCAATAATCCATGCACACAAAGGCGACGTTATAGTGGATACAGAAAAAGGTGTAGGAACAACCTTTATTGTTCAAATACCCCTGCGCGAATTAAAAGAAAATATTCCCATAAATAGTTTGACACCTAATCTTGAAGTATCGGATGAGGTTAGAAAGAGAGGTTGAAATGTCAGTAGCACAAATTATGGTCGTAGAAGACGATGTTGATTTATTGGAAGCGCTTTCTGAAACATTAGAAAGTGCAGGTTATGACGTTACCCAGGCAAAAGACGGACGTGACGCATTAAAAATTATCGAAAATAATTGTTTCGATTTGGTTGTGACGGATATACAGATGCCGAATATGGATGGTCATGTACTATTAAAGAAAATAAAGGAGAAAACACCAGAATTACCCGTTATGTTAATGACAGCGTATGGAAGTATCCAGCAAGCTGTCGGTGCAATGCGTGATGGGGCTGTCGACTATATGGTTAAGCCATTTGAGGCCGAAGTGTTAGTGAATATGGTGTCACGTTATGCCGGGCAACCTGATGTTATGGGCGCCGACATGATTGCCGAAGATCCAAAATCAAAAGAAATGCTGTCAATAGCGAGTCGCGTTGCAAGAAGCACCGCGACTGTCATGATTACCGGTGAAAGTGGTGTTGGAAAAGAAGTGTTGGCGAAATATATCCATTCACACTCTAAGCGCAGTGAACAACCTTTTGTGGCAATTAACTGCGCGGCTATTCCTGAGAATATGTTGGAAGCAACATTATTTGGGTATGAGAAAGGAGCTTATACCGGCGCCTATAAAGCATGCCCAGGTAAGTTTGAGCAGGCCCAGAGTGGTACTTTGCTACTTGATGAAATAACAGAAATGGATAAAGGTTTACAGGCAAAGCTATTAAGGGTTTTACAGGAGCGTGAAGTTGAGCGACTTGGAGGAACTAAAGTAATTGAACTTGATGTCAGGGTGATTGCCACATCAAACCGGAATGTGCATGAGTATGTTGCGGAAGGAAAATTTCGTGAAGATTTATTTTATCGATTGAATGTCTTTCCCATCAATATTCATTCCCTGGTTGATCGCCAAGGTGACACGATTGCGTTAACAAAAAGAATAATTGAAAAAACCTGTAAGCAGTTAAATGTTGCGATTCCTGACTTGTTGGAGTGTGCCAAGAAAAAATTATTATCTCATACATGGCCGGGAAATGTGCGCGAGCTAGATAATGTTGTACAGCGCGCATTGGTTTTATTTGGCAAAGACGTCTTGACTGAAGACGACATCCATTTTGAATTAGGCGATCCAGTTTCAAGGCCAGCTGGCTTGCTGCATAACGCCTCTGTTTCGTTTGAATCCAGGGGTGAAAGTTTAAATAGTGAAGTTAAACAAAAAGAGTGGAATGTCATTGTAACGACTATAGCTGAAGTTAATGGTAGTCGCAAAAAAGCGGCAGAGAAGTTGGGGATAAGCCAGCGCACGCTACGATATAAACTCGCAAAAATGCGCGAAGCTGGAGTAAGTATTCCAGGTCGTTCAGCAGAAATGTACTGAGGTGAATTGAATGAGTAATACTATTTCACCCGATGCATTGCTTGCTCAAATGCGTGGCATGATTGAGCAAGCAAAGATTGCTCCGACCACTAATGAAGTTACTGCTCCGTCCAATTCTCAACGTGAGGCGTTTTCAAATTTACTAAAAAATGCTATTAATACAGTAAATGACAATCAACAATATGCGAATGAATTATCGACCGCAATGCAAAGCGGTGATCCGAGCGTGCAAATGTCTGAGGTAATGGTTGCTTTACAAAAATCAAATGTTTCGTTTCAGGCCATGGTAGAAGTTAGAAATCGTCTGGTTAGTGCATACCAGGAAATTATGAATATGCAAATATAAGGGCGTAAAGTATGGCGGCAGAGCTTGTAAAATCAGATCAAATTAACTCGTCATTCCAGGGTATGTCCCAATTGCCCGTGTTACGTCAAATGGGTCTATTGATAGGTTTGGCCGCAAGTATCGCGATTGGGGTATATGTGGTTCTGTGGTCACAAAATCCAAATTACACAGTGTTGTATCATCAGGCATCGGCAAAAGATGCAAGTGAAATTGTCAAGGTATTGCAAACCCGAAAAATTCAATATCAACTGGATACAAGCAACGGGGTGATATTGGTTGAGACAGGAAAAGTTCATGAAGCCCGCATGGCGCTGGCAGAACAAAGTCTACCCAGTCATTCAGGTGGGGGGTTTGAATTTATAAGTGAACCGCAAGGTATTACAACTAATAGTTTTATTCAAAATAAACGTTATCAGGTTGCTCTGCAAAATGAACTGGCTGAGACCATTATGTGGATGTCGGCGGTTAATAATGTACGCGTACACCTCGCATTACCTAAACAAAGTTCATTTTTAGCGGATAAACGTAAACCCAGCGCGTCGGTATTGCTTGATCTGGTATCTGGACGCATGCTGGAAGATGAGCAGGTAGAATCGATTATGAATCTGGTTGCATCCAGTGTTCCTAATCTAAAATATAAAGACGTAACCGTCGTTGATGATAAGGGGCGACTTCTTTCCAAGTCCGATCAAATGTCTGGTATAGGATTGTCATCAAGACAACTCGCGTATAAAAAACAGATTGAAAACGATTATAGAAATAACATCGAGAATATTATTTCACCAATTACGGGTGATGCTAAGGTGCGTGCTCAAGTTGTCGCTGATATGGATTTCACCCAATACGAGATGACTCAGGAATCGTTTAATCCAGATGTACCTGCAGTACGAAGCGAGCAACGTGTCGAAGAAAGTACTAACGGTGGTGCAGCGGTATCGGGCATCCCTGGAGCGTTGAGCAATGAGCCGCCGGGTGCGGCAGATGCACCCGAAAATGCTGTTAATGCTACTGCAAACAATACTGGCGGTGCACGAAGTAAATCCAGTGTGCGATATACAATCAACAATGAACTTGATCGGTCGATTGTCCATAAACGAAAAAGTCCCGGAGAAATTAAAAAACTATCGATTGCTGTTGTTGTTGATCATAAGTCAGTTACTAATGCGGAAGGCGAAGAGGTGGCTACTCCATACACTAAAAATGAGCTGGATCGAATCACATTACTGGTGAAAGAAGCCGTTGGATTTAACATCATACGTGGAGATACCGTTAATGTTATTAATGCGGCCTTCTCCGTGCCCGAGCCACTTGGGCCGATACCAGAGAAATCATTGCTTGATGAACCCTGGGTTTGGGATGTAGGGAAGCAGATATTGGGTGGTTTATTGGCGGCAATTATTTTATTTGGCATTTTACGTCCGGTAATGCGTAATTTATCCGTTATGCCAAAACTTACAACGGTGACGGCCGGCCAGGAAGGAGATGATTTGCAGGATGATCAGCTAACACTCACTGGCGAACAGGAAGCCCGCTTGCCCAAGCCAAATGAATATGAATCAGATTTAGACATGGCCAAAGCAATGGTGGTACAGGAACCGAAACGAGTGGCGCAAGTAGTTAAACAATGGGTAAACGAGTAAGGTAGTTTTATTTTGGCAGGCGAACAAAAAAACGAAAACATGAGTGGTGCTGAACGTGCGGCGATCTTGCTGATGACATTAGGCGAGAATGACGCGGCGGAAGTTTTAAAACATATGAGCCCCAAAGAAGTACAGAAACTGGGGGAGGCTATGGCTTCCATGTCCAATATTCCCAAAGAATTTGTAACCTCGGTGTTAGGTGATTTTTGTGATGCGGTTGATGAGCAAACTGAGCTTGGTATAGGCAATGAAGAATATCTCAAGAATGTATTAAATTCAGCATTAGGTGAAGACAAGGCTAGTAGCGTCATAGATCGTATTCTTTTAGGGCGCCATTCTAAAGGTCTTGAGGCGTTAAAGTGGATGGAAGCACGTGCGGTAGCCGATATGATTCGCCTGGAACACCCACAAATAATTGCGATCGTATTATCATATTTAGAACAGGATCAGGCGGCCGATGTGCTTGTTGCGTTACCAGAAAATATGCGTGTTGATATTGTTTTGCGTATATCTTTACTCGATGGTATTCAACCGAGCGCCATTCATGAACTTGATGATATGTTGGAAAAACAATTTTCAGGCAATGCCGACAGTATACGAACATCGGCCGTCGGTGGAATTAAAACAGCGGCAAATATTATGAATTATCTCGATAGCAGTATCGAAGCAGAAATTATCGAGAAAGTGAAAGAAGTGGACGAAGAAATTGGTACTAGTATTCAGGATCTCATGTTTGTATTTGAGAATTTGATTGAGGTTGATGATCGTGGGATTCAGGCGCTGTTACGAGAAGTCTCTTCTGAAACGCTTATTTTAGCTTTGAAAGGAGCAGATGAAGCAGTAAAAGAAAAAATTCTTAATAACATGTCACGTCGAGCTGGAGAGATGTTAAAAGATGATCTTGAGGCGCGGGGTCCGGTTAAATTGAGTGAGGTAGAAGGCGGTCAAAAAGAAATACTGACGGTTGCTCGCCGTATGGCAGAATCTGGCGAAATATCATTAGGCGGTAAGGGCGGTGATGAATATGTCTAATGTTCTTTCGTCGGATGATGAGTCTGATGTTAAGGCCTGGCAAGCTCCTGATGTTGAGTTTTCAGATGGTAAAAGCAGCTACGGTGGCATGCTCACAGCTGGAAGTATCGAAAAAATACAAAAAGACGCGTATGCCGAAGGTTTTGAAGCCGGAAAAAAGGATGGTTATAAGGCCGGAGAAGAACTGGTTAAGGAAAATATTTTTAAATTAACGTCAATAATGGAAGTATTGAACGAGCCGTTGCAGGAACTGGATGAAGATGTAGTTAAGCAATTACTGGAGTTGACAACTATTATAGCGAGCCAGGTTATACGCCGAGAGCTACGTGCTGATCCTGGGCAGATTATTGCTGTGGTCAGAGAATGCATAAAATCGTTACCTATAGCCGCACGCAAAATTAATATTAATTTACATCCTGATGATGCCATGTTAGTTCGGGGTGCTTTTTCGATTGAAGAAAATTTAGATCAAAGTTGGAAAATAAATGAAGATCCGGTGCTGACCCGGGGTGGATGCCATATTGAAGCAGAAAATTCAAAAATTGATATGACCGTGGAGCAACAACTCAATCGTGTTGTGGCCAGTTTATTAGGTGATGAACGTGAGCGAGACGAAGGTTAGTTAAAAAATATCTCATGCCTGCGGCCATAAAATCTTCGCTACGAGTTGCACGACAAAAAATCTGGTCTGCCTCTATTTCAGTATGTGTAGATCGTTTAAAAGAACCCGCAGGAATTATTGTTGAAGGTAAGCTGAACCGAATGGTGGGGTTAACCTTAGAGGCGGTAGGTTGTCATGCTGCAATCGGAGCACGCTGTCTGGTTGATAGCAATGACAATCAACCTATTGAAGCTGAGGTGGTAGGCTTTGCAAATGAACGTCTATTTTTGATGCCTACCGGTAGTATCCAGGGGCTTCGTCCAAACGCACGAGTTATTCCAACCGAACGTGTTTATGAAGCACCGGTTGGCCATGAATTGTTAGGGCGTGTTCTTGATGGCGCAGGACGTCCTTTAGACGGTAAAGGTGCATTAAATACAACGCACACACTACCTCTTACCGGTAGACAAATTAATCCCCTATCACGTCAACCCATTGAACAACCTCTAGATGTGGGGGTGAGGAGTATTAATTCTTTGCTAACCATTGGCCGAGGTCAACGCATGGGCTTGTTTGCAGGTAGTGGCGTTGGTAAGAGTGTATTGCTCGGAATGATGACCAAGTTTACCAGTGCCGATGTGATCGTTGTTGGTCTTATCGGTGAACGTGGCCGTGAAGTAAAAGAATTTATTAACAAGATTCTTGGCGAAGTGGGTATGTCGCGCTCGGTTGTGGTTGCCGTTCCGGCTGACTATACACCGGTCATGCGTATGCACGGTGCAGCCATGGCAACCACGATTGCTGAATATTTCCGAGATCAGGGGCAGCATGTTTTATTGTTAATGGACTCACTAACACGTTATGCGCAGGCACAACGAGAAATAGCCTTAGCGATAGGAGAGCCCCCTGCGACAAAAGGGTATCCACCATCAGTATTTGCTCGTTTACCCCAACTGGTTGAACGTGCTGGCAATGGTGATAAAGACGGTGGTTCAATAACAGCAATTTATACAATTCTTACCGAAGGCCATGTGGAACAGGATCCTATTGCGGATGCGGCACGTGCAATTCTGGATGGTCATATCGTATTGTCGCGTGATCTGGCCGAAGCGGGACAATATCCGGCAATTGATATTGAGTCATCAATAAGCCGAACCATGAATGAAATCGTTAGTGACGAACAATTACAACTTGCGCAACGTTGCCGACTAATTAATTCAATTTATCGTCAAAATGAAGATCTTATTAGCGTGGGTGCCTATACTGTCGGTACCGATGCGCGTATAGATGAGGCTATTAATTTTTATCCGACACTGCAACGATTTTTAAAGCAGGATATGAATACGGCGATGGACTGGAAAACCAGTGTTAATGGATTGCAAGCTATGTTTAATGAACATGATGTAAGACAACAGACGGCAGCTGCACAAATGAATACCGACATGATTAGTCATGGCCAAACCTAAGTCAGAGCGTTTTAAAGTGTTGCAGAAACTTGCCGGGCGGTATGAGAACATTGCTGCCAGGGATCTGGGCTTGTCTGTTGGGAACCTGGATGCACAAAGGTCACGTCTTATAGAATTACAGAAATTTCGCGATGAATATACGCAACAATTTAATGTGTCGGGTATGTCAGGCCTTAACAGTATGGCAATGCAATCTTTTCAGCAATTTATTAGCCAGATAGATGTTGCTATACAACAGCAAAAACAAACGATTCTATTTGCCGAGCAAGATCACCAAAAGAAAAAACATAACTGGGAGGACAAACACAAGGAAACTCGCATTTATGACAAAACAATTGAAAAATTTGTTGTAAATGAACAAAATGATAAAGAACAATGTGATCAGGTTGAGATAGACGATTGTAATAATGCCCGATTGAAACCAAAAGAGTTCGATATCAAATAGTTGTAATCTTCGTCAAGGGTTAACTTCTACTTCTTTTACCTCATTTCTGGCACGTCCATTGCAAAATACCTTCAAACAAGTACTCATTTGAGGGAGTTTAATGTCCGAATTTGCACCATCATTCGTTGCGGGTAGCATGCCTAAGGAAGCCGAGTTGGCCTCTGCCAGGCCATTAGCTGAAACAACAGGTGATTCGGAAGCTTCTGATTTTGCATCACTTTTTGGTGAGATGGATTTTGCTTCAGTCAATTCAGATGATCCATCAGCTGCCCCAGCAGCGGATAGTTTAGTCTTACTTGAGGCGCTGGTAACCCGTCCCTTTAGCAATACCGACTCGCTTGCACATCCCGATAGTAAACTCTCGTTGCCTGCAAATTTACAACCCGGCGGCAACTTGTTGCCGTCATTATCTCCGTTAGTTGCCATGAGCGGCTACAGCGTTTTTGCCGATCAAGAGGGGGCTGCGGCGATTGCTTTTCAAGGTGACGGCAAAAATATTGTGGCATCAGGCACTCATTATGTAAATTCGGGTGTGCCAGCGATGCAACAAACTCAGGCTCAGTTGCGTGACATGATGCAGGCCAGTGGCATGCTCAACCAAAATGTTGACATGTTTGCGGTGCCGAAGTTGGATGCAGGTAAACAGCTCGAGATGCTTGTCAGTTTGACTCATCAGAATACAGCAATGCCAGTTGATAACCTGATCAGCTCTGGTGTGCAACCGTCAACACATGTCCTGTTGGGTCTACAGGGGGTAACAGAATTTTCGAATGTTTTAGCTGCCAGTAGTCGTAGTCCTGAAGCGATGACCGCGAGCTTAAATCAGCCCCAATGGAATCAACAGGTTGGTGATCGAATTAACTGGATGATTTCACAAGGGTTGCGACAGGCAGATATTCGATTAAATCCTCCGGAATTAGGGATGTTAGAGATACGGGTACAAATCCAGGGTGATCAGGCCAGTATTCAATTTAACACCGCACATACAGACGTTAAGGATGCTCTGGATAATGCGATGCCGCGGTTAAGAGAAATGTTAGCCGCAAATGGCCTTAATCTGGCGGATGTAAATGTATCGCATCAGGGACATCAGCAGGCTGGGCAGGGTGACGGATCGAGGTCTGGCCACCCATCCCGATCTGAAGCTGAACAGAATGTCGAAAATCAGGCTACGAAGTCGTTTTTAAGTAATGGCATTATTGATTTTTATGCCTGACTAATTCGGCGTAAATAAATAATTTGTTTTAATAATAATTGCTAAAGCTCAAAACAGACCAGTCGATAAGACCCTTAGAGTATGGCCGGAGTATTTCAAGCGGCTAAATACGCGCACATAGTACATGGTTATACGAATGGTAAATTTTACAAAGTAAATGGATATATTTAAGGAGTTTTAGTTCATGGCTACCCGAATTCTTGCAGTTGATGATTCAACCTCAATGCGGCAAATGGTTACATTCACGCTAAAAGGTGCAGGTTATGAGGTAGAAGAAGCGGCAGATGGTCAACAGGCATTAGATATCGCAAAGGGTGGAAAATTTGATTTAGTGCTCTCGGATGTGAATATGCCCGTAATGGACGGAATTACGCTGGTCAAAGAATTGCGATCATTATCAAATTATAAATTTACACCAATATTGATGCTAACAACGGAAAGCACCGGAGATAAAAAAACCGAAGGGAAATCCGCTGGTGCAACTGGCTGGATAGTAAAACCATTTAATCCAGAACAATTACTTACAACGATCAAGAAGGTGCTTGGTTAAGCACCGTTGCCGGGGACAGGTATGTCGATTGATATTTCACAGTTTTTGCAGACTTTCTTCGAAGAGAGCTTTGAAGGACTCGATATTATGGAGTCTGAATTACTGAATCTTAATGTGGGTTCGGCCGACAAAGAAACGATCAATACGATCTTTCGTGCGGCTCATTCTATCAAAGGTGGAAGCGGTACTTTTGGCTTAAGCTCGGTTGCCGATTATACTCATGTTTTAGAAACTTTGCTTGACGAGATGCGTGATGGCAAGCGTGATGTAACACAACAATCGGTTGACGTAATGTTGCAGTCGGTTGACGTCTTACGTGAGATGTTAAATGCGCTACAGGATAATCTAGATCTGGATCATGATCGTATAGCCTCATCGCATAAGCAATTAACGGACTTGCTTTCGTCGGATACGAGTTTACCTGCAGCCAGCAGTACGGATTCGAATGCCCCTAAAGATTCAGATACGCAAGAAGAAAATTCTTCCGGCGGTTGGATTATTAATTTTAGTCCCTACCCGGATATGATGAAAACGGGTAATGATCCGGTCAGAATTATTCGTGAGTTAGAAGAGCTGGGCAATTTAACGATAGAATTGAATGATGAGAAAGTCCCTTCACTTGATGAGCTTGAGCCAGAAAGTTGTTATTTATCGTGGAAGTTAACTCTGCACGCAGATGTTCCCATTGATGCGGTGCAGGATGTTTTTTCCTGGGTAGACGATGAATGCGAGCTGCAAATAAATGAAATAATCATTAGTGATGGTTACTCCGGCCCAGATCGTCGCGCTCCAGAATCAACCGGGAAAGCTCGGAAAGCAGCCAGCAAAGAACAAACTTCAATTCGGGTTGGTATCGATAAAGTCGATGATCTCATTAATATGGTCGGCGAGCTGGTAATAACTCAGTCCATGTTACATCAGTTACATGATGTTGAAGAATTTAATCAGAACACTCTGGAACGGTTACAGGATGGGCTGGCACAACTGGAACAGCATACTCGCGAATTACAGGAAAACGTTATGCGCATTCGCATGATGCCGATCAGTTTTGCGTTTCAACGTTTTCCTCGGTTGGTGCGCGACTTGAGTAATCAGTTTGGTAAAAATATTGAACTAAAACTTACTGGCGAACAAACTGAGCTAGATAAAACGGTGATGGAGAAGATTGGTGATCCACTTGTGCATCTGGTGCGTAATTCACTGGATCACGGTATAGAAATGCCTGAGATACGTGCTGAAGCAGGAAAACCCGAAACAGGAACCATCGAACTTAATGCCTTCCATCGCGGTGGAAATATAATTATTGAAATCAAAGATGATGGTGCCGGGTTAAATACCCAAAAAATATTACAGAAAGCAAAAGAGAATGGTTTGGTCAAAGAGGGAGACACGATTACAACTGAACAGGTCAATGATTTGATATTCCAGCCCGGATTTTCAACTGCGGATGTGGTCAGTGATGTGTCTGGGCGTGGGGTGGGTATGGATGTGGTGCGTCGTAATATTCGTGCCCTCAATGGTAGCGTGGAAGTCGTATCGACTCCCGGAGTGGGATCGGTCTTTACCATCCGTTTACCCATTACCCTGGCGATACTCGATGGACAACTTGTACGAGTAGGAAAAGAAACCTATGTGATCCCGTTAATTTCGATTATTGAATCATTACAGGTGAAAAATGAATTTGTTAATGCTGTCACGGGTAGCGCTGAAGTGTATAAGCTGCGTGATGAATATATTCCGATTTTGCGTTTATATGAGATATTTGATGTCGAACCGGATACAAAAAACTTATCCGCTGGGATGTTAGTTATTGTCGAATCGGAAGGGCAAAAGCTGGCCATATTCGTCGACGAATTACTTTCTCAACAGCAAGTGGTTATTAAAAGTCTGGAAACAAACTTTAGAAAAATTGATGGTTTGTCGGGCGCTACGATATTGGGCGATGGCACAGTAGCATTAATTGCAGACATTGTTGGCGTCTATGAGTTGTACCAGAAGAAGATAGTTCCATCCGAATTAAAAGTGATTCATGATGGCGGAGTCGCAGCATGAGAGGAATATTATGACCGATGCAGAAATGCAAATTGACGAGCTGAAACGTGAAGACGCTGAAACGCGTGAGTTTTTAACGTTTATGTTGGCTGGCGAAGAGTACGGTGTAGATATATTGCGAGTACAGGAAATCAAGGGTTGGGATTCTGTAACTAATATCCCAAATACACCGGATTACATTCGTGGTGTGATTAATTTACGCGGTACGATTGTTCCTATTATCGATATGCGGCTGCGGTTTAAACTGGAGCCCCTTGAATATGGTCCAACTACGGTTGTGATTGTACTAAAAGTAGAAAAAAATTCAGAGTTCGTGCGCACTATGGGTGTCGTGGTGGATGCGGTTTCTGATGTGCATGATGTACCAGCCAACCAGGTTAAAGCCTCACCCGACTTTGGTACGACGGTAGATACCGATTTCGTAAAAGGACTTGCGACGGTGGGTGAAAAAATGGTCATTGTGTTGGATATAGATTATATGCTGAATTCGCAGGAGCTTGCGTCGCTAGATGAGGTTATGGAGTAAGCGTCTATGTTAGACAAAAACACAATTTTAGGTCAGCTGTTTCGTATGGGCGATAAATTTATTTATTGAAGATTATAGTATGGAGTTTTAATAGAGGTGAAGGCAATGAAAGTAATTCAAGGTTTAAAGGGTTGGCAGAAGCTGGTGATTAACGTTTGCTTGCTCTCGGTGGCGCCATTAATATTATTGTATGTCGTTTCGACAGGTGCTGCCGTTTCGATTACCTCGCTTGAGGTTATAGTTGCGCTGGTGTTTTTTGTATCGTCACTTGTTGTTAGTAGCATGATGATGGGCTTCTCCAGTAGTGCTAATGTGGCGAATGCGAATCGACTCCAGTCGGCGCTTGATGCGGTAACCACTAATGTAATGGTGGCGGATGCAGACAATAACATTGTCTATATGAACGAATCAGTTACTGAAATGTTTAATTTAGCGGGCAATGATATTCGCAAAGATTTACCTGGCTTCAATGAAAATGATTTGCTCGGTGGCAATATGGATCAGTTTCATAAAGATCCATCACATCAACAACGTTTAGTGGCTGGGTTGAAAGATACGGTTAAAGCAGAAATAAAAGTGGGTGGGCGCACTTTTGGCCTGGTTGCTACGCCTATATTTGATGAATCAAACTCACGCATCGGTACCGCCATTGAATGGGCGGATCGCACGGATGAGGTTTCGGCTAATAATACGCGCGCTATCCTTGAGGCAGAAAATGCACGCGTCAAATCTTCACTGGATGCGGTGACCACAAACGTAATGATTGCAGATGAGAATAATGACATTGTTTACATGAATAATGCATTGGTTGGAATGTTTAATGAAGCGGGAGATGATATACGAAAAGATTTGCCCGAGTTTAATGAGAAAAATCTGATGCATGGGAATATGGATCAGTTTCATAAAGATCCATCGCACCAACGCAAAATGGTGGGCAGTCTGAAAGAAACAATTAGCGCGGAAATAGTCGTTGGGGGGCGTACATTTTCACTGGTTGCTACCCCAGTATTCAAAGACGATGGTATTCGTTTAGGTACAGCTGTGGAATGGAAGGATCGTACTGCCGAATTAAAAGTTATTGAGAAAGAGCGACATTTAATGAACGAAGCGATGCGTGTCCAGGCAGCTTTGATGGCGGTGACATCAAATGTGATGGTGGCCGATGTCGATAATAATATTATGTTTATGAATGAAGCATTAAAAGAAATGTTTGATGCAGCACAAAATGATATTCGCAAAGAATTACCAAATTTTGATCGCACGAAATTACTGGGCGGAAATATGGATCAATTCCATAAGAACCCCGCTCACCAGCAGCGTCTTGTTAGTGAACTCAAAAGCACAATTAAGGCCGAAATTGTAGTGGGTGGTCGAACTTTTTCACTTGTGGCCACGCCGGTATCTAATGAAGAAGGTGAACGTCTGGGTACGGCAATAGAATGGAAAGATCGAACGGCTGAATTGCAAATCGAAAAAGAAGTTGAAAGCGTTGTAGTTTCCGCTGCTAATGGCGATTTAAGTAAACGTTTGGCTGTTGAAGGTAAGACAGGCTTCTTTAGAAATGTTAGCGAAGGAATTAATCAATTGGCGGCTGTTTGCGATGATGTAATCCAGGATACTATTCGCGTATTCGGTGCTATGGCCGATGGCAATCTAACCGAGAAAATCAACAAAGATTATCAGGGTTCATTTGAACAATTAAAAAACGATGCTAACGCAACGATTGATAAATTTGTTCAGGTAGTCAATGAGATACAAAACACAGCAGCTTCTGTTAAGACTGGGGCATCTGAAATCTCGATTGGTAACCAGTCACTAAGTCAACGAAACGAAGAGCAGGCCTCCAGCCTTGAAGAAACGGCCTCCAGCATGGAAGAGATGACCAGTACGGTACGCCAGAATGCGGATAATGCGAATCAGGCGAACCAACTGGCAACTGCAGCTCGTAGTCAGGCTGAAAAAGGCGGTGAAGTTGTCGCTACGGCTGTGAATGCGATGAGTGAGATTAACACCAGCAGTAAAAAAGTTGCCGATATTATCAGTGTGATCGATGAAATAGCGTTCCAGACTAATCTGCTTGCTTTAAATGCTGCCGTGGAAGCGGCACGAGCAGGCGAACAAGGGCGTGGATTTGCGGTGGTGGCATCAGAAGTTAGAAATTTGGCACAACGTTCGGCGGGTGCGGCGAAAGAGATCAAGGATCTGATCGAAGAGTCAGTGAGTAAGGTTGATGAGGGTACCGAATTAGTTAATGCCTCAGGTGAAACACTGGAAGAGATTGTCAATGGCATTAAGAAAGTGAGCAATATTGTTGCTGAGATCGCCGCGGCCAGCGCAGAACAGGCAAGCGGTATTGATCAGGTTAATAAGGCGGTGACACAACTTGATGATATGACGCAACAAAATGCGGCGTTAGTAGAAGAGGCGGCTGCGGCTAGCGAGGCGATGCAGGAACAGTCGGAAGGTCTATCGGACTTAATGACCTTCTTTTCTACGGGCACTGATAGTGATCCAGGTGTTGTCAACGCGGTACCGAAAGTTGATGTGGTGAAACCCACACACCGCCAGCCCGTAAAGGTTGCTGCTGCAGGAGGTCAGTCAAAACCTAAAGCTATTCCTGATGATGAAGAATGGGAAGAATTTTAAGGACAATTTATTATCAGTGGTTGATTTATAGTAATTGAGTCGTCCTGAATGGCGTAATACTCTAAATCTATTCTTTCGATTATATGGTTATTAATAATAGATGAGGCAAAGAATGGTGCGCCTGGTTTCTGTGGTCAATCAAAAAGGTGGAGTAGGTAAAACCACCACAGTTGCGAATCTTTCGCATATGCTGGCCTTAAGGGGCAATAAAGTAGCAGCAATTGATTTTGATCCGCAGGGCAGTTTAACCGTGAGCCTGGGTAAAAATTCGCGCAGTTTATCCGGTATGGATGAAGTGTTGTTAGAAGGTGCAGGAATTGATGAAGTCATGCACGAAGTCCGAGATAATCTTCAACTGGTTGCATGTGGGCCTCAGCTAGCGGCCTGTGAACAAAAACTGGAAAACACCTCAGCGGTGGCTAAACGTTTACGTAAAACTTTAAAAAACCTGGTTGACTATGATTATGTCTTACTGGATTGTCCACCGTCTTCTGGTTTCTTAGTCGTTAGTGCCTTATATGCAACTGAAGAAATATTAATACCGGTAGCGGGTGATTTCCTTGCATTACATGGAATGTCACACTTAATGGGTACCCTGGCTCAATTCGAATCATCCTTGAAACTTAAACATAAACGCTGGATCGTGGTTACGCGTTTCCATCCCCGTCGGCGTCTTTCTCAGGGTGTAATTGATAATCTGGTTGAACATTTCCCTGCTACGGTTTTAAAGACGCCGATTCGAGAAACTTCAGCATTAGCTGAAGGCCCGAGCTTTGGTTTGACCATAAGTGAATATCGAAATAAGAGTAACGGTTCGGCTGATTATGAAAAATTGGCTGTGGATTTTTGTAAAGGTAGAACAATACAATGACAAAACAAAAAAAGAATATTATCGGTCATGACCCATTAGCCTGGATTTCTATTGATGACGAAGATGAAGTTTCTGAAGGAAAAAAATCATTAGGAGCTAATTCGAAGCAACAAACTGCGTCAAACTCTGAAGCGCATCCATTTGGCATTGATGTTGGTGCCTTTTTACTTGGGTATGGGCTTATTCAGGATAATTTAACTGATATTGTATCTGATTTTTATAAGACATTATTTTTAACCCATTCAGAAGTTAAGCTCCTGTTTGAGAATTCAGATACGGAAGAACAACAACAAAAGCTGGCTAGAGCAATTTCATTGTTGGCTGATAACATCAATGATGTTGATAAATTGCTTACAGTTTTATCTGGTTTAGGAGAACGCCATCAACAATACGGTGCAGTTACCGAGCACTTTAATGCGGTAAACGTTACCTTATTGTCGACCATAAAGACACATATCGGCCGAAAATGGACGAAGAAAATCTCTGCGAGCTGGGAAGTTGTTTTAGACAGAGCGGCAGAAGCTATGTTATCCGCCTATACAGATGAGTCAGAATTATCTCCAAGCGATGCAGAACCTGAGTCAACTGAGCCAGTAGAAGTAATTAATGACCAAAATAATGATACGGAACAGGCCAGTAATGAGGAGGGAGTGCTGTACCTGGCCGCATCACAGGATATTTCAACCGTCGAGGAATTGCTGGATAGAATAAAATCTGGCATTGATGTTGGTCTGGTTAATATTAATATATCAAATGTTACGCGCATTGATGCGTCTTGTTTGCAGATATTATATTTACTTTTTCGCGATGCGGATATATATGGATACGAAACAAAAATTAAAGGCTCATCGGAAGCGTTTGATCGATCTGTGCATTTGTTGGGTATGAGTAATGTATTAAAAGTGGCCGTATAAATGAAAGCATTATCGACAAAAACAGAAGAAGCATTTAAAAAAAATCGTGAATTTGAGTTTAATGAGAGAGATTTTAAATTCATTGTTAATTTGGTAGGTGAGCGTACGGGCATTGTATTATCTGAGACCAAACGCGAAATGGTTTACAGCCGATTAACACGACGTATACGCGAACTTGGAATAAAGGACTTTACTACATATTGCAACATGTTGCGTGACGGGGATCCTAATGAATTAATTAACTTTACAAATGCCTTGACCACAAATTTGACGTCTTTTTTTCGCGAACCTCATCACTTTGAATATCTGGCAAATACGGTTCTACCTGCTCTGGCGTCGACTAAAAAACAGCGACAGTTACGAATCTGGTCGGCAGGATGCTCTTCCGGAGAAGAGCCTTATACCATCGCCATGACGGTGCGCGAAGTTTTTCCAGAAAATTCTGGTTGGGATATAAAGATCATGGCCACGGATCTTGACTCAAATATGGTCGACAGGGCGCAGGCAGGAATCTACGTAGATGAAAGGGTAACCGGAATAGATAAACGGCGCCTAAAACGTTGGTTTGTTAAAGGCAAGGGGCAGAATTCAGGAAAAGTTAAAATAAAACCAGAACTCCAGCAACTCATCACGTTTAAACAGTTAAATCTACTCCATGATTGGCCCATGCGAGAAGCCTTTGACGTTATTTTTTGTCGTAATGTTGTTATCTATTTTAATAAAGATACACAGAGGGTTTTATTTTCCCGTTACTCAGATGTTATTGCTGACCATGGCCATTTGTTTATTGGCCATTCTGAGTCACTGAACAAAGTAAGTGATGACTTTAATTTAATCGGCAAGACAATATATCAGAAGATCAGCTGATGGTTGCAGTAAACAGAGAAATAGATGAACGAAATCATCCTAAACCGATCTGTATAAGTGGTTTTGAGAATATCAACCGTTACTGGGACAGGCGCAATAATATTCACGCTGCAAAAATACTCCCAGGGGAATTTTATGTTACAAAATTTAATGAGGCGGTTGTTACCGTATTGGGATCCTGTGTTTCTGCCTGCATTCGCGATCGAGTAAAACATATTGGCGGTATGAATCATTTTATGTTACCGGCAGGTAACGAAGATAATCTTGAAGAGTTAAACAAAGCAGGAAATGCAGCACGCTATGGGAATTTCGCGATGGAACAACTAATTAATACTATATTAAGCAACGGAGGAAACCGTGAGCACCTTGAAGTCAAGTTATTTGGTGGCGGTAAGGTTCTAGGAGGTATGGATCAAATTCTTATCGGGGATAAAAATATTGCGTTCATACGCGGTTATGTGATTCTGGAAGGTTTGAGTGTGGTGGCACAGGATCTTGGTGACGTCTATCCAAGGAAGGTCATGTATTTTCCTAACACAGGGAAGGTCTGGCTTAAAAAACTTCACAAAGTGGATAATAAAACGATTGCCAGTCGTGAAAAACGTTACAAAGTCGAAATTCAGCAACAACCTGTTGAAAGTGATATTGAGTTATTTGATTAATCACCATGGCTAAAATAAAAGTTGTAATTGTAGATGACTCAGCTCTGGTTAGACAGATATTAACCGAGATACTAAATTCGGATCCCGCTATTGAAGTGGTTGGTCATGCGCAGGATCCTATTATTGCACGAGACAAAATAAAATTACTCAATCCAGATGTGATTACCCTCGATGTTGAAATGCCAAAGATGGATGGGGTGACTTTCCTGCGTAATCTAATGCGGCTGCGTCCAATGCCGGTTGTGATGATTTCATCGCTTACTGAGAAAGGGGCCGATATAACCTTGCAGGCTATGGAAATCGGTGCGGTTGATTTTATTGCCAAACCCAGGATCGATGTTCAGGAAGGACTTGATGAGTATAAAGATGAGATCATTGCGAAAGTAAAAATGGCCGCTAAGGCAAAAGTCCGAGCCTACAATGATACTCCAATGAGAAAGATGAATATCGATCCTAAACTTAATGCTGATGCGGTGTTAAGTAGACGATCAAATAAACATTTTAAAACAACCGATAAGCTGATCGCGATAGGGGCATCTACCGGAGGCACGGAGGCGATTCGTGATGTACTTGTGTCGATGCCACCGGATGCACCTGGCATCGTAATCAGCCAGCATATCCCGGAGGCCTTCAGTGC
>QILH01000084.1 GCA_003233255.1 Gammaproteobacteria bacterium
AGGCGGCGCAGGTGCTGGAGCAGGCGGCGCAGGTGCAGGCGTCGGGCTTGAGCCGGATGCGGGTGTTGAGCCATTAACATTGTTTTCACCACCACCACATGATATTAATGTGAGTCCTGCTAAGAGGATGATGGCCTGGATGTATTTACCGGGTAAAACGAACATGTGTATCCTTCCTGTGCTCAGCACTTCTTTCTCTCTATGGTCAAGAGAGTAGTTGAGCAAAAAATATAAAACATTAACGACTGCACACTTTAGCGTCATGAAGATCAAACTCTTGCGACTAACTTGCCGAGTTGAGAAACAGAACACATTTTCATTTACATATAACACTAACAACCATTCACATAGAGGATCCTTTGTTTATTTAGCCGGGCTATTAATGCCTATAAAAATAAATGTTAAATGAGGATCGTATTCAGACTAAATGTCAGGATTTTTTAAGGGGTATAATCGTTCACTATGCCGGAGTAATTAATTGAACATTTAGTATCTGTGTGGGCAGGGGGCTTTATAGATTCGGTAATCAAACTGTGAGGCTTATATCGGGCGCTGATTAGAAAACGAACAGCCTCTACCTCTGTACCTCAAGGGCCAACAACGTTACCCTGTAACCGTTAGCGACCATACTCTACGTTTGACTGAAATTTCCACAAATGAAAATCAATCCAGGTTGTCGTAAGTCGCAGCAGGCTGTAAATACCAGACATATAATATAGTTAAAGTCGAGAAAATAATGAAAAAGGTGCTTATCATTTTAGGAACGCGGCCGGAGGCAATCAAGTTTGCCCCGGTTATTCACAAACTCAACGAATACTCGGAACAATTTGAAACGGCTGTCTGTTCGACCGGTCAACACAGTGAAATGTTATATCAAGTGGTCGATTATTTTGATCTCAAACTTGATTATGATCTAAAACTGATGAAAACGGGTCAGACCTTATCCGGGCTCACTTCTGCATTGGCCTCCAGATTGTCTGATGTCATCGATGAGTTTGGGCCTGATATTATTCTTGTTCAAGGCGATACAACAACGGCCTTTATGGGTGCCCTGATTGGTTACTATCATCAGATAAAGGTAGGGCATGTCGAAGCAGGTTTAAGAACGGATAACAAATTTGCTCCTTTCCCTGAAGAAATGAATCGACGCCTGGCGGGTGTGTTAACGGATTACCATTTTGCACCTACGGATAAGGCCAGAAATGCTCTCTTGAAAGAAGGTGTAGATCCATCAACTATAAATCTATCCGGTAATACGGTTATTGACGCATTATTGTATACACTTGCGAAAAACAAACTTGCTCAGCCTTCGTTGGATGAGTTAGAAAAAGTCCTTGATCAAGGCCGGAAAATTGTTTTAATTACAGGTCACCGCAGAGAAAATTTTGGCGACGGGTTTTATAGCATATGCAATGCAATACGTGAGCTTGCGGATACGTTTCCTGAAGTAAATTTCATTTATCCGGTTCACTTAAATCCAAATGTACAAAAACCTGTTTATGAAATACTGGGGGATCATGACAACATATATCTTGTTCCGCCGATGGGTTACGTCAGTTTCGTGCGATTAATGAATGAGTCGCATATCGTATTGACAGATTCGGGTGGTATACAGGAAGAAGCCCCATCACTTGGAAAACCTGTGCTCGTCATGCGAGATGAGACTGAGCGTCAGGAAGCAGTTGATGCGGGAACGGCTATTCTTGTGGGCACGGATAAAGACAAAATCATCTATGAAGTTTCACGCCTGTTAACGAACGATGAAGCCTGGAATACAATGAGCAGTATTACGAATCCATTTGGGGATGGCAATTCTGCCCAACGCATCGTTGATTTTTTGATTAAAGTGCTGGATGACTGATGAGTGACAATCTGCAGAGCAGCGATTATGAACTGGTTGTGTTTTCTGACGACTGGCATGGATTACCGTTTAGTTGTAAACATCTACTCAAACACTTTGCACCGGAAACGCCAATCATTTGGGTTGAGACTATTGGGCTTCGATCACCCGGTCTGAATCTCTATGATATAAAACGAGCTTTCCAGAAAATATCCGGTTGGTTAAAAAAGCCGGATCGGGATGAACGGCCGCTTCCTAAAAATGTACGATTGCTTGATCCATTTCAAATTCCTTATAATCATTTTAAGTTTGTACGTGACATTAATAAAAGAAATTTAATTAAGTCTGTTAACCGTATCTCTCGTCGTTCACCGTCTACCCGGCGGGTAATATTAACAACCTGGCCATTTTTAGGTAATCTAATAGGTTGTCTGGACGAAGATCTTAGTATTTATTATCGTGTGGATGATTTTTCTGAATTTCCTGGAGTGCGAAAAGATTACATACTGGAACTCGAACAGGAAACCATTAAGCGTTCAGATTTGATCGTCGCATCAGCCGAAAAACTTGCTGATGTAGAAAATAAACGCGGCCTGGTTAAGTATCTTCCTCATGGCGTGGATTACGAACATTTTGCTTCGGGTATGGAGCGCGATGGATCACCCGATCCATTTGCGGGTATTTCTTCTCCCCGAATTGGCTTTTTTGGTCTATTAAATTCCTGGCTGGATCTGGAGCTTGTTTGTGAGGTAGCAAAAAACAATCCCCAATGGTCGTTTATTATGCTGGGGCCATCGCAGCTTCCTGAGTCGGAACTGCCAAAAGCCGATAATTTATATTATCCAGGTGCCGTTCCCTATGAGGCATTACCGGTGCAGGCTTCATTCTTTGATGTGGCACTCATACCATTTCAAATAAATAAATTAACATTGGCGGTTAACCCATTGAAGTTACTTGAATATTTTGCACTCGGATTACCCGTTGTCAGTACCCCGCTGCCTGAGGTCGTTAAGTATGGCAAACAGGTTAATATCGGTTCGGATCTGGAATCGTTAACGAATGCAATAAAAAATGCTCTGGGGAGCACAAAAGAACAGGCTAATCAGCGTAAAAGTGTTGCTGAAGCAAGTAGCTGGAAGGCGAAGGCAGGCGAATTACAAAACTGGATAGAAACCGCTTTAAACAATAAATAATGTGTTGTTTATTTGTATAAACACACTAATATAGTAGGGAACTATGGGGATATAGCTTTTTGGTCAGAAAATATAACGTACTGTCGCTAATTGGGAATACGGTGCTATATATTTTCTAAACTTTGCCGATAAAACTCTAAGAGAGTAGGAGAAGAAAGACAATATACGGATATAACGGCGTTTTAGAATAATTTGGCAGTATCATCAGGGAGTCTTGTTACCCTGGGGGTGTCAGGTTGATTTTAGGTTGATGGTTTATGCTCAAAACGAATGTTTTGTTAACAATAGATGTTGAATTTTCGATAGGTGGACATTTTCAGTTTCCTACGAATAAACCTGTTCCTGCAGATCGTATTATTTATTGCAAAATAAATGGTAAGGAATACGGAATTAACCTGATCATGGACATACTCGATGATTACGGCATGAAAGGGATATTTTTTGTTGAGACCGAATCACGCTTCTACTTTGGCGAAAGTGTCGTTGCAGATATCGCCAATCATATACAATCACGAGGACATGAAGTCCAGTTGCATACGCACCCAAACTTCCGAACGTTTATCGATGGCAAAGTGAAGCTTGATGATATGCGAAAATATTCGCTATCCGAACAAACCCAAATCATTAATGATGGACGAACATTCCTGCAGACACACGGAATTAACAATATATCGGCGCATCGAAGCGGTGGTTTTCATAGCAACCAGGACACAATTGAGGCGCAGGTAAACAGCGGCTTAAAGTTCAGCTCAAATTATAATATTGCTTATCCAAATTGCAGTTACATTGAACGATATCCTTGTCGCAATGATATTTTTCAGGTTGATAAAATTATCGAAGTCCCCGTCACCTGTTATAAAGAATTTAAAATGCATAAGGAATGGAACTGTTTTCAATTAAGCGCCGCATCGTTTAGCGAAATAAAAGAAGCATTAAACTTCTATCATGACAATGGCACACAGGTGATTACGTTTCTCACCCACTCCTTTGAGTTTGTCGAGAAAGGCAATGTTCAATATGCCAATAGTAGGCCATTAAAATATTTAATAAAACGGTTTTCAAATATTTGTAATTATCTGGAAAAAAATCAGGATAAATTTGAAGTAGTGACCTTCGCTGATCTGGAAAAAAACATGGATTCAGAGCAGTTTGAATTTTGCCAATCGACCAGCGCCTATTGCAAAAGCTCATTTGTAGACACAAGCTTTCGTTATCTTGAGAATATTTTCCAGTTTGCCCGACCTTAGAATCTAGCCACGATTTATTGTACTGAATCGTCACCAAACACAACATGGAATTGACAGCATACCGACTATGAGGTGGTTGATTCATTCCTGTTACTCATTTGCTGTCAAAATAAAACCTGAGCTATATGCTGGGGTATGTTTACGCCATTCAGGGCATAAAAATATTATTGTAAAATAGACTTTCAGATTCCATATCATGAACCTTGGGATCTGCTGGATGTGTTTGCTTATCAAAATGAGCGGGTTTATTACGTGCGACGAACAAAAGCCAGTTTTATTTAGAATAACGTCAAAATGGATATCTTCAAAATACTGTGGAGTAGTTATTCCGTTTGTGAATGGTGGGTATGAGAGCTGGCAAGATATGGTGGCTATGAAAAAACTGCTTTCGCGTTACGGCGTTGATGTCATTGAATCAAAGAAAGGGCGATTCAATATCCTGGAAGGTGTACTCAAAAACTGAGGGGGGTGTTCAGATATAACACAACACCTGAACCGCAATGGAATGGTATAATAGTTTTAATGGTTTACTCTAATGCTGCGCATCCCCTCAACAGTATTATTATACTTATTGGCTATTTTTTGCCTGATAGATTTAATGTCTGGTAAAATTATAACAATATGAACTATGTGCATATTCTGGTGCATTCGTTCTTATGTTGGTTATTCCTCATATCCATATCATAGTGGATGCTGCCAAGTAAAACTCTACAAATAGTAGTGTTAATATGAAGGGGCGGGGTCTGTTATATTCGAGAATAGAAGTATAGGATTGATTTATTTAAGTATATTTGCAATATAATTTACTTTAACGTTACTTAACCTGTAGTTGTGAACTAAAAATGAGCCGAAAAAATGGTCAATAATCAAACAAAACAGTGTATTTTATTGGGGAGTAAATCCCTGCTGATCCAGTGCGCAACCTACCTGCAGGACAATAATTTTAAAATTGTCGCAGTGGTTACAGATGATTCGGTCATTTCGAACTGGGCGAGCGGCGAGTCGATTAAAATAGTGAGTTATGGATCTTACAATGAAATATTAAATCTTACTAAAATAGATTATATCTTCAGTATCACTAATCTGCGTATCGTTCCGGAATCGATACTAAAATTAGCTAACAAAGCGGCAATCAATTTTCACGATGGGCCATTACCGGGCTACGCCGGATTAAATGTTACCACCTGGGCGCTGGCTAATCAGGAAACGAAACACGCGGTTACCTGGCATGAAATGTTGGCTGAAGTTGATACAGGACGTCTATACAAAACGGAATCAATAGACATTGATGACAGGGAAACCGCGTTCACCTTAAATGCAAAATGTTATGAGGTTGCGTTAAACTTGTTCAAACAAATTGTAAATGACATTAATGCCGACAATTTACAAAGTGTTGCTCAGGATTCAGGCGAGAGCCATTTTTACGCAAAATGTCATCGTATGCCGGCGGTAGAGATTTTAGATTGGCAACGAACCGCGAGTGAGCTGGACGCCATGGTTCGTGCGCTTGATTATGGGCCATATGAAAATCCACTTGGAGTCGCTAAATTAGTAGTACATGACCAGGTTACATATGTGAAAGAGGTAAGTGTTGCGGATATGACATCCTTACCGGCGGGTGAATGCCTTATTCAGGACGCGCAGATATTTATTGGTTGTGCCACGGGTGCTGTTAAGTTAGAGAAGATCATATCTTTAAATGGCGAGCCGTTAGCATCAGATGAATTTATAGAAATATCAGGCCTAAAATCAGGCGAGTTACTCTCGCCGCCGGATAAAAATATCATACCCGTTATCTCGGAGTTGGATCATCATTATTGTAAAAACGAAAGCGCAATCCTTAGCGCTCTTGTTCGTTTCAAAGCACCTGAAATTCCCTACGCTAAAACTGTTCAGGATGCTGAAGGCGAGATACAGATCGGATTTAAAAAACAAAAACTGTCATCAAAGGCTGAGAAAGCGGTTGAAAAATTTACAAATAAATACGATGTATGTGCTTTATTTGCTGTATACGTATTTAAGATTTCAGCAATGGATTCATTTGGGCTTGGTGTCAATCTGGAACGTAAAAAATCAATAGCGGACTTATTGTTTGCTTCGACGGGGCCGATTGTTATTGATGTTGATGGCCAGGAAAAATTAAATAACTTTATTAAAGCGAAATCTGAATTAATAGAGCAAGTCGTTACACGAGGGGGGGTTCTAACAGAAATTTCTTTGTGTCGGCCAGAGCTGAACGGTGTCGTTCCTGACTTCCCACTTCAAATTACTAATGTACCTTCGATAGAAAGCTACCAGCCGGAATCGATTAATGGACTTCGGTTTGTTACCGACGATAGTAATAATATTGCCTGGATATATGATGCACGCATATATGATGAAGACAACATTACTGCGATGCAATCTCAGTTTGATAATTTGCTGCAACAAATTGAAGGTGATGACAGCAAGGCTATAGCAGAATACGGTTTGATATCGGAAATAGAGTTAGATAAATTACTGAATCAATGGAATAAAACCGATTTAGAAATGCCGGCAAACAAATGTGTCCATCAATTATTTGAAGAGCAGGTTAGAAGTCAGCCGGATTCAATTGCTGTTTCATTCTCTGGTCATACCAGTACTTATCGGGAGTTGAATAACCGGGCCAATCAAATAGCCAATTATCTAATCGAACTTGGCGTTAAACCTGACCGGCTCGTTGGTGTTCTGGTTGACCGCTCGATCGACATGATTGCGGCGATGTTAGGGGTATTGAAATCTGGCGGCGCGTATTTACCTCTGGATCCAACGTATCCCAAAGAACGCATCAGTTACATGCTGGAAGATGCCGATGTCTCGGCTGTTATTAGTCAGTCTGATCACTCCGCCTATCTGTTAGGAGTGGAAGCACCTGCATTATATCTGGATACGGATGATGGCCTTATCCGTCAACAGCCTGAGCATCTTGATTCTACAACGGTTGCTCCAACGCACCTTGCTTATACTATATATACCTCAGGTTCAACAGGTAAACCCAAAGGGGTCATGGTTGAGCATAGGAATGTAATTAATTTCTTTTCTGGTATGGATCAACAGCTCGGTACTCAAAAAGGTGTCTGGCTGGCGGTAACCAGTATTTCATTTGATATTTCGGTTCTTGAGTTATTCTGGACGTTGGCGAATGGATTTGAAATCGCTTTATACGCAGATCAGGAACGCAAGGTATCAAAGAAAGTTAAGACTCGATACCCGGATCAGGACATGCAGTTCAGCCTGTTTTACTGGAATGTTGCCGACGATGAATCTGATTACGATGAAGATAAGTACAATCTGTTAATTGAAAGCGCAAAATTTGGCGATAGAAATAATTTTAAAGCCGTATGGACTCCTGAGCGACATTTTCATGCCTTTGGCGGGCTGTATCCTAATCCATCTATTACCAGTGCGGCACTTGCTACTATTACAACGCAGATTGAAATTCGGGCGGGTAGTTGCGTGGCACCATTACATCACCCAATAAGAATTGCTGAAGAATGGGCAATGGTTGATAATTTGTCACATGGTCGGGTTGGAATGGCTGTTGCCGCAGGTTGGCAGCCCAATGACTTTGTCATTATGCCAGATAATCATGCCGACGCTAAAAACATCATGTTTGAAACGGTTGAAACAGTAAAAAAATTATGGCGAGGGGAGACCCTGGAGTTTCCTGGGCCTAAAGGAAATATGGTTAAAGTCAGGACTCTACCACGGCCTGTGCAAAAGGAATTACCGATATGGGTTACAACTGCAGGAAATCCAGAAACATTTCGTCAAGCAGGCGAGGTTGGTGCGTATATTTTAACTCACCTGCTTGGTCAGTCGGTTGATGACGTTGCTAAAAATATCGATGTGTATCGCCAGGCATATAAAGGCGCGGGCCATGAGGGTGATGGGCATGTGACATTACTGCTCCACACGTTAGTGGGGTCTGATGAAGGGAAAGTGCGTGAATTAGCGCGTGAACCGATGAAGAACTACCTTAAAAGTGCAGTGTTTTTAGTGAAAGCGGCGGCATGGCACTTTCCTACGTTTAAAACCATGTCAGAAGAGCGGGGTCAAACACTGGATCAAATTTTTGACAACATGGGCGAAGAAGATCTAGATGGTTTGTTAGAGTTTGCTTTCGAACGGTATTATTCTACCAGCGGTTTATTCGGAACGCCTGAGCGGTGTGTTGAACTGGTCGATAGATTAAAAGAAATCGGGGTTAATGAAATTGGATGTTTGATAGATTATGGGCTGGATACTCAGAATGTTCTTGCGCATTTGCCCAACCTGAATGACTTACGCAAAGCTTCAATAAAGCAAGACCATCAGCAAGCAGAGGAAACGAAAGAGCTGTCAATAGCCGATATTATTTCGAGTCGACAGGTTTCTCATTTGCAATGTACTCCTTCCATGGCGAGCATGCTGGTATCAGAGGACGCCTCCGCAAACGGACTCAAGAAAATAAAACATATGATGGTGGGCGGTGAAGCTTTCCCTCCGAGCCTGGCGAGCAAATTACGCCAATTAATAAATGGTCGTGTTACAAATATGTATGGGCCTACTGAAACAACTATTTGGTCATCTACGTATGATGTTCCTGAAGGGGAAACGTCAATAAGCATCGGGAAACCAATTGCCAATACGCAAATGTATATCCTTGATCAATACATGCAACCTGTCCCTGTGGGAATTCCCGGTGAATTATATATTGGTGGAGATAGCGTTGTTCGTGGTTATCATGCTCGCGAAGACATTACGGCCGAACGCTTTGTAAAAAACCCCTTTAGCAATAAAGTGGGGGCCCGTATATATAAAACGGGTGATCTGGTGAAGTATCGGGAAGATGGCTCATTAGAATATATTAGCAGAATTGATAATCAGGTTAAGATTCGAGGTTACCGAATCGAGTTAGGAGAAATTGAATCGCTGTTACAGTCTCATTCGTCAATTTCTGAAGCGATAGTATTGTTGCGTGAAGACATTGAAAATGACAAACGTCTGGTTGCCTATATTAAATTAGCGGAAAATGAAGTTTTTGATACAAATGTAATAAAAGGCTATTTAAAGAATGATTTGCCTGAATTTATGGTGCCGGGTATTTTTGTTGAGATCACAGCGATGCCGCTTACTCCTAATGGGAAGGTTGATCGAAAGGCATTACCGCCTCCGGAACAGGAGCTAAAAAGCACCAGTAACAAAAAATATGTTCAACCGGAAAATGACCTGCAAAAATCCATAGCCACTATATGGCAAGATATTTTAGGTCTTGCTCAAGTAGGCCTGGAAGATAATTTCTTTGACATTGGCGGGCATTCATTACTGGTTGTTCAAGTGCTGGACAAACTTAGAACCGCAACCGACGTTCAGGTAAAGATGATAGATATGTTCAGGTTTCCTACTATCAGCTCATTGAGCAAATACCTTGGTCAGACCGATGATGCTGGAAATAAACTCGATGAAAGTAAAGGGCGAGCAGAAGCGCGAAAATCTGCCATGTTGAAACGAAGAAAAAGCAGAAAATAGAAGTGACTAACAAAAATAATATTGAATTTGAAGAAACTGATATTGCCGTAATAGGTATGGCTGCACGGTTTCCCGGTGCGAATAACGTCGATCAGTATTGGGATAATTTACGTAATGGAGTTGAAGTCTTTACTGAATTTACGGATGAGGTGTTATTAGAAAAGGGCGTGCCGCTCGATCTGATTAATAATCCCAATTACGTCAAGATAGGCCGCCCGCTGGATAAAATGGAAATGTTTGATGCCCCTCTGTTTGGTTTTACACCAAAAGATGCGTCAATTATGGATCCACAACATCGCCACTTTTTAGAGGTTGCATGGGAAGCACTTGAGCATGCAGGTTATGATCCCGAACGCTATGAAGGTGCGATTGGTGTTTTCGGTGGTTCCGGACATAACGCCTACATGCCCTATAATTTATTATCCAACCCTGAGCTTATGAATTCGGTTGGATTGTTTTTAGTTCGTCACACATCGAATGATAAAGATTTTTTAACGACCAGAGTTTCATATTGCTTAAATCTACGGGGGCCTAGTGTCAATGTGCAAACCGCATGTTCCACATCGCTGGTAGCGACGCACCTTGGGTTTCAGTCACTGATCAGTGGCGAGTGTGATATAGCTCTGGCCGGTGGCGTAACGATTGAGTTGCCGCATAATGTTGGTTACCTGTATAAAGACGGTGAGATTCTATCACCAGACGGGCATTGTCGAGCCTTTGATGAGAATTCTAAAGGAACCGTTTTTGGCAGTGGTGCCGGGCTGGTCGTTTTGAAGCGCGCTGAAGATGCATTAAATGATGGCGATACGATTCATGCAATCATAAAAGCAACGGCTGTGAATAATGACGGTTCCAATAAAGTAGGTTACCTTGCACCAAGTGTTGAAGGTCAGTCAGCTGCAATCACCGAGGCATTAAGCTTGTCGGGTGTTGATGCGGACAGTATAAGCTATATAGAGACGCATGGCACGGGAACCCCGGTCGGCGACCCTATTGAAATTACCGCACTTACCGACGCATTTAGGACGCAAACAAAGGCGTCGGGGTTTTGTGCAATCGGTTCTGTAAAAACGAATATTGGTCACCTTGATACCGCTGCGGGGGTTGCCGGTCTTATTAAAGTTATTCAATCATTAAAGAACAAAGAATTACCTCCCTCTTTGAATTATAAAGCACCTAACCCCAGTATTGAATTTAATGACACCCCTTTTTATGTAAACAATAAACTTAAGAACTGGGATACAAATGGCGGTCTACGCCGTGCAGCCATTAACTCGCTTGGAGTAGGTGGGACGAACGCACATGTTATTCTGGAAGAAGCTCCTGAATTTGATCGAACTCACGCCTCAAGATCATATCAGACTCTTTGCTTGTCTGCCCGGACTAAGCCGGCTTTAGATGTTCTTTCGAAAAATCTGGGTGACTATTTTAATATGCATCCTGATATTTCTTTGGCCGATGCAGCTTATACATTGCGTGTTGGCAGGAAATTGCAGGCTTTTCGAAGAACTTTAGTCTGTGACACAGCCAAAGATGCGGCAGAGACTCTGTTAGAGTTGCCGCATAACCGGATATCAACATTACGCAATACTTCTAGCACTCCCTCCATCGTGTTTATGTTTACTGGCCAGGGTTCACAGTACGTCAATATGGGAAAGGCATTATATGAATCTGAGCCGGTGTTTAGAGAAGCATTGGATGAATGTGCGGCAGGTTTGCGAACTTATCTTGATACAGGATTGCTTGAATTATTATTTCCGGATGCGGCCAGGGAAGAGGAAGCACAGCAACAACTCCAACAGACTCAGTATACTCAGCCCGCTTTGTTTTCAATCGAATATTCTCTCGCTAAACAGCTGTTACATTGGGGAATCAAACCTGATGCAATGATCGGCCATAGTATTGGGGAATACGTTGCCGCTTGCTTATCAGGTGTTTTTGGGTTAAATGATGCCCTAAAGCTGGTGGCTAACCGTGGACGCCTAATGCAAGGACTTCCCGGTGGCTCAATGTTAGCTATTTCTTTGAGTCAGGATGAAGTGCAGCAATATATTAATAATAAAGTATCACTTGCCGCAGTTAATTCTCCCGGATTGTGCGTTTTATCTGGAGATCATGAAAGTATCGATAAGTTGCAAGCTAGTCTGGAAGCAAAAGAAGTAAATTGCAGACGGTTATTAACCTCGCATGCATTCCATTCAGCTATGATGGTACCCATTCTTGATGAGTTCAAAGGAATTGTAAGTTCGCTAGCTATTTCTGCTCCAACCATTCCGTTTGTTTCAAATTTTACAGGTAAATTTATTACGGATGAGCAGGTCGTGGATCCTGGTTACTGGGCCGATCATTTAAGATATACAGTGCAGTTTACGGACGGACTTGACGAGCTATACAAAGATTCTGAGCGAGTATTTATTGAAGTGGGTCCCGGAAATACACTGTCATCCCTGGCAAAACAACACCAGTCTAAACTTGATACCCACTTGATTTATAATTTAATAAGACATCCAAAGGAAAAAAACAACGATGTCCAATACTTATTTTCTGCTATAGGTGATTTATGGATGGCAGGCATAAATCTTGATTGGTCTGCAATTGAAAAAAATGAAGTCAGAAGAAGAATCCCGCTCCCGAGTTATCCATTTGAACATCAGTATCACTGGATCGAGCCGGGTATTGGTGCAATAGATGTAAATATTTCTAGTACGATGCACAAACAAAAAATGGGTAAGTGGTTATACATCCCATCCTGGATTAAAACAGCACCAGCAGGTATCCAGGGGGTATCAGATACTGATAAAACCATTCTCGTGTTTGTAAATGATAATGAGTTTATTGGTTCGCTTTTAGAACGATTTAAATCAATCGACGGTACGCTTATTGAAATCAGAGGTGCGGGTGGGTTTAAAAAGCATTCTAGCAACTCATATGAAATCAAGCCAGGCTCTGAAACAGATATGTCCGAACTGTTTTCATCGTTGAATAATGATGGCGTTAAGGTAACACACATTATCCATAGCTGGTTGCTGGATGAGGATGTGCAAGCGTCCATGAATAACTATAAGCACGAACAGGAATTCGGTTTTTATACGCTACTGGCTCTTTCGAAAACATTAGCCAACCTGGAAATGGATGATGAGTTGTTAGTTACAGTGCTGGTGAATCAGATGCAGCAAGTAACTAATGAGGTTGTTGGTCATCCGGCTAAAGCAACACTAATTGGCCCTGTAAAGGTGATGTCGCAGGAAATTAATAACGTTACCGCTAAATATTGCGACATTAATCTTAATGCGTTGAAGCCGTGGGAAAAAGAGAGTTTGTTAAATAATCTTTTTGTTGAAACCTTAGTAGATGACGGGGATGAGGAAATATCATACCGTGGTAATTCACGTTTTATTAGAGAGTACAGCTCGGTAAAAGTTGATAATCACGAAGAGCTTGTTCTTTTACCGTCCAGGCTTAAAAATAATGGAACTTATTTGATTACTGGCGGGATCGGTGGGCTGGGTGCGGTGTTGGCCAAACATTTTGCTTCAATAGCGAATGTAAATATTGTTTTAGCTAGTAGAACAAGTTTACCGATCAAAACGGACTGGGATAAGTGGTTGGATGAACACGAACCCTCAAATAGTATTTCTTTGCGTATTGAATCGATAAAAGAGATTGAGTCACTCGGTTCCAGGGTTGAGGCTATAACAGCAGACGTTACCGATGTCGGACAGATGAAAGCTTTGGTAAAACAGTGCCATAAAGAATTTGGTGCTATTAATGGTGTTTTTCATACCGCTGGAATAGTCAAAGATAATTTGATTGCATTGAAATCTTTTGATGATGCACGAGCTGTGCTTGCGCCTAAACTTGATGGATTAGTCGTTCTCGATGAAGTTCTAAAGAATGAATCACTCGATTTTATGGTGCTATTTTCTTCATTAGCATCCTTTATAGGGCTTAGTGGGCAAATTGATTACACTGCGGCGAATGCTTTTCTTGATGCGTACGCCCACCACAAACGAGGTATTGATGGTACACCAGTATCGTCAATAAACTGGGGCGTATGGGCGGATGTTGGAATGGCAGCGACCCTTGCCAGTGATTTGGGCATTGGGTCTAGTAAACTTATAGTTGATGATATAGAACATTATTTTTTTGAAAAACATCAGAATGTAACAACAGGTGTTGATGAATATACTGCAAAATTAAGTACAGCAAAACATTGGCTGCTTGATGGTCACAGAAACAAAAATGGTGTTTCTCTTGTGCCAGGCACGGCTTATCTAGAAATGGCCAGATCAGCATTTAATCTGGATAATGTTTCTAAGGCAATAGAATTAAGTGATGTATTTTTTGTTTCTCCTTTTGTTGTTGAAGGCGATGAAGAAAAAGAAATAAGAGTCAGGTTAAATAAAACAGCACATAATTCGGGATTTGTAATTCAAAGCGAGTATGGTGAAGAAAATGTCCGGGGAATCATACGATATATCGATGATAAAGCGGGTGCGAATTTAAGTTTAGATGCGATAAAGGAGCGTTGCAATGTCTCTAAGGAGCAGCGGCAGGGTACAGCCGATCATAACCACCTTAATTTCGGTCCACAATGGAAATGTATAAATAATATATTTTTCGGAAAAAAAGAAGCATTAGTTGAAATAGAAATAGCCGACGAATTTGAATCCGAACTTGATGATTATATTCTTCACCCGGCTGTTATGGATATGGCTACGGGTACCGCTCAGTCTTTGAATCCAGACTATGATGCTGAAAATGATTTATATATTCCTATTTCATATACTCGGATAAAAGTATTCAAGCCTCTAGAGAAAAAAATGTACAGCCATGTGGTTTACGGTGCTGATGAGGGGGCGGGTGGACAAACTTCAATATTTGATATTACGATATCCAATGTTGATGGTGAGATTCTTGTTGCTATCGAAAATTTTGTAATGAAACGAATTTCACCATCTGTATTGTTATCTATTAAATCAAGCAGGCCGGCCGATGTGATCGAGGTTGAGCATAAATCAGCTAGCGAGCGCTTTTTTGAGTCGGGGGTGTTAGCGGGAATGACGTCCGAAGAGGGAATGAAAGTTGTAGATTATGTATTGTCTAATTTACCCTCTGAGCCGCAGGTCATAGTCTCAACCCTTAATCTTGCAGAATTCATAAATGAGGCACGGAAATTACGAACGATTGATGAATTAGAAGATGACACTCTGGATGAGGACTTGCTTATTACACAAGAGAGGCCGAATCTAAGTGTTGAATATGTTGAGCCAGAAACCAGGCTAGAAAAAGATATCGAGAGTGTCTGGAGAGTTGTTTTAGGAATTAGCAATATAGGTCTTGACGATGACTTCTTTGAATTAGGCGGACATTCTTTATTGCTAACGCAGACTGTATCTCGCTTGCGTAAAAAATTAAAAATGGAACTTCCGATTTCCAGTTTATTTGAAACACCAACGATAAAAGAATGGGCGATTGTTTTGTCTGACGAATCGGTAGTTTCGGGTGAAATAATTCCGTCAGTGATTCCGGTCGTGCGTGAAAAATATCTTTCAAAGCGATCAATGATTAATGCGGCAGCATAAAGGTACATATCAGGTAACTATGCATACAAAATCAGAATTAAAGAACGAGTTCGGAAATCCGGACGAAGAAGTTTATGTTTTCCCGACAACTTACCCGCAGAAGCAACTCTGGTTTTTAAATCAGATGTCGCCAGATAGCCCTGCGTACAATATACCGTTTGCATACGATATTATTGGTATCCTGGATACTGATGCGCTTCGTGATGCAATAAATGAAATTATAAGACGTCATGAAACCTTCAGAACAACATTTTCCGATAATGAAACTGGGCCAGTGCAATTAGTCTCGAAATTATTAAAAATTGATATACCTGTTATAGATATGTCAGGTAAAGATGAAGCTGCGATAAAGGAATACATTCATACGAATTCTATTAGACCTTTTCAGCTTGAATCGGGGCCGCTCATTAGGGCTGAGTTAATCAAGCAGGATGAAAAGTATTTTATTCTATTTTTAAACTTCCATCATATAATTCTTGATCATATATCAATTGTGCAGTTTGCAGAGGAGCTCGAAAAATTATATGGGGCTTATAAAGAAAACAAATCGACGCCGCTTGTTGAGCCTGAATTACAATATGCGGACTATACGGTATGGCAAGAGTGTTGGCAGTCACATGAAAAACTGGAACCGAAATTAAGTTTCTGGAATGAGCTTTTAACGGATAGAAGTGATTACCTGGATATTTCCACTGACTTTAAGCGTCCATCAATCCAGAAAATGAATGGAAGAGAATATAACCTGTGGTTTCCAGCTTCATTGTTAGATAAGCTCAAAAAACTAAGTCGTTCAGAAAGTGTTTCAATGTTTATTGCACTTTTGGCGGGATTCTCGATCATATTAAGTCGTTATACATCTCAGAATGAAATATCGGTGGGAACCCCTTTTGCTAATCGAGGAATCCAGCCTGAATTAGAAAAAGTCATGGGATGTTTTATAAATACAGTGCCGATTTTTATGGATCTAGAGGGTGATCCAAGTTTCCGAGATGTACTTGCTCGTGTACGCAAAGTGGTTTTTGGTGCGAATGCCCATCAGGAAGTGCCCTTCGAGATGATTGTAGAGTCTATTAAACCTAAACGTGAGACAAGTTATAATCCGTTATTTCAGGTGGGGTTTACTTTCCAGGAACCGCCGATGGAAATATTTTTATCAGATTGTAAAGTTAAGTCGCAGCGTCTTCATAATGATGCGGCAAAATTTGATATTTTAGCATGGCTATGGGAATCGGAAGATGGAATACGAGGCTTGTTAGAATACAGCACCGATCTATTTGAATATGAAACGATCGAAAGATTTGCTAGTCATTATCAGGTGTTATTAGAGTCTGCCGTTGAGCAACCTGATGCTCCGATCTCACAGCTTCGTGCTATTTCAAAGAAAGAACGGGATCTTATGATCGATCTATGGAATGACACGACGAGAGATTTTAAGGACAGTACAGGAATTCATGGTTGTTTTGAGGAGCAGGTTCGTAATTTTGAATCCAAATCGGCAGTAGAATGTGAAGGGGTAAGTTTAAGTTATTTAGAACTAAATAATCGATCGAATCAGCTTGCTAACTATCTTATTGAATTAGGCGTAAATTCGGGTGATTTTATCGCGGTCAGCTTGAAACGTTCTGCTGATATGTTGGTGGCTATATTAGGTATTTTAAAATCTGGAGCGTGTTATATTCCTTTAGATCCTGAATATCCAGATGAACGACTGTTTTATATGCTTGATGACTCTGGATCTAAATACCTTTTACTACAGGATCATCTGCTTGAGCAATATGCAAAATATACCGGAAAAAAAATAAGTATAGATGGTGATTGGAATAAAATAAAAGAACAGGATATTACTTCTCCATGTGTCAAAATAAAGGCATCAGATCTTGCCTATATAATTTACACCTCAGGCTCAACAGGAAAACCTAAAGGTGTAATGGTGCCTCATCATGCGGCCGTTAATTTTCTAAAAAGTATGGCGGTTGAGCCTGGGTTGACCGAACAAGATAAATTGTTGGCGGTGACCACGCTGTCATTTGATATTGCGGTGCTTGAATTGTACTTACCGCTAACTGTTGGCGGCACTGTAGTCATAGCTACGGCTGAAGAGGCTTCCGATGGTGATGATTTGGCAGAACTTATTACTGAAAATAACATTACCGTTATGCAAGCAACTCCTGCAACCTGGCGTCTTTTATTTTCTTCAAGATGGAAGGGGAATTCGTCTCTAAAAGCACTGTGTGGCGGTGAAGCCATGCCATCAGATCTGGTTGGTGATCTTCTGGTTCATGTTGGGGAGCTTTGGAATATGTATGGGCCAACTGAAACCACAGTATGGTCAACGTGTTATAAGGTAACAGATCCTGATGCGCCGATTTTAATCGGAAAACCCATCAATAATACAAAAATATATATTTTGGATAAACATTTGAAGCCTGTTCCAATGGGGGTGCCAGGTGAGATGTTTATTGGTGGTGATGGAGTCACTAGCGGTTATTTGAATATGGATGAGCTAACAACAGAACGGTTTATTCCTAACCCCTTTGATAGTGATAATCGTATTTATCGCACTGGCGATATAGTTAGACATAAAGCCGATGGAAATATTGAGTATCAGAGAAGAGTGGACAATCAGGTAAAAGTCCGAGGTTTTCGGATTGAACTGGGTGAGATTGAAACGGTTCTATTAAAACAGTCTAACATCAGTCAGGCGGTAGTTGTCGTAAGAGAGGATACGCCGGGCGATCCACGTTTAGTTGCTTATTATATTCCTGATGCGGATAGCAGTATTACGGCTACAGAAATGAGGAAATCCCTTCGTCAGGAATTGCCAGATTATATGATTCCTCAACACATGGTGGAGATGGAAGAATTTCCACTAACCCCCAATGGGAAGGTTGACAAAAAGGCGTTTCCTTCTCCGTTTATCAGCTCCACGGTTGATAATGAAATTGTTGTACCGCGAGATTTTGCTGAGAAAAAATTGGCAGCCATCTGGAATGAGTATTTGGGGTTTGGTATAGAAAATATAAGTATTTACGATAACTTTTTTGATCGTGGCGGACACTCATTGCTATCAATGCAAGTGATAGCCAAAATACGCGAATTAACGGGTACAAAATTAAATCCCCGAGTAATGATTTTAAGCACGCTTGAACATATAGCGCCGCAATGTGGATTTATAGAAACGCAGACAGAAAAAACTGAAAAATCTCGCGGCTTTTTCTCGATGCTATCGAGCCTGTTTACGAAAAAATAATAATATTGTTAAGGGTGCGGCATAATGGCAAGCTGCTATTGGGTGTTCTAAACGATGTTGATTTTACATAACGACTATAATTGAGCTCTGTATATGAATCCTATGTTTTTTGGTCAGTCTGTGTCCCCATTGTTTGGTGTATACCACCCCCCTATAGGAGGCTCTTTTTTAAATAAAGCGGTTTTGGTTTGCAGTCCTATAGCTCAGGAACATAATCGAAGCTATAAACCCATTCGCAATTTTGCCAAACTGTTATCGAACAAAGGTTATCATGTCTTAAGGTTCGATTTTTCAGGCGTGGGTGATTCTTTTGGTGATTTGAGGGAGCTTAAATTCACCGACTGGTTAGAAGATGTTAGTTTGGCATATAACGAACTGGTTGACATTTCCGGAGTAAAGAAGGTTAGTGTTTTTGGGGTCAGATTAGGCGGAACTCTCGCTGTGTTGTCAGATAAATATGAATCGATGGAAAAAGTTGTATTATGGGAGCCCATCCAAAAAGGTGGAGATTATGTCGTCGAAATGAAAAACATGCACCAACAAATGCTAGTAGATGAAATGAGATTTAATGCGCCCAGAGATGCTGCCGATTCGTATGAAAACGAAATGCTTGGGCATATTTACAATAAAGAACTGATTAATGAGTTGTCAAGTGTCCAGCTCGACATTACTGCTATGCATAAAAAGGATATGGAGCTGCATTCAAATAGTGAAAATTTACCAGTATCAACCAAAAAAAGTAAGAACAAGAGTACAGTGTATTTGCGTTACGAAGATGATGCATGGACTGATGTTAAAAGAATAGGGGACATGTTACTAACAAGTGCTGCTTTAACTAATATTGCTGATGAGTTTTAAGATATGAATGAAAAAATTATCATCATGGGCGAAAAAAAGAATCTGGTCGGAATTCTAAGTGACGCTGAAAATTCGGGGGGTGCCTGTTCACGTCCCTCGGTTTTGTTTTTAAATTCTGGTCTGGTTCACCGGCCAGGCCCATTCAGGATGAATGTTGATCTTTCGCGGCAATTAGCCAGCATTGGCTTTGATGTTTTACGCATGGATATTTCTGGTGTAGGTGATAGTGAAATCCCCGCAAACGATAGTCGTTCTTATGAACAAAGAAATCTTGATGATATTGGAGAAGGGATCAGGTATCTTGCGGCTCAAAATACTCACGGAGTCATTGTGATGGGTTTATGCACCGGGGCGGATCATGCGCATAAAGCAGCATCTAAGTATTCTGAGGTTGTTGGAACGATTTTATTTGATGCGTACGGATACCCAACTTTAAAATTCTATCTTAAACGATATGGCCCTATATTATTCAGCCCCAAAAGAGTAATCAATATTGTTATTAAAGTACTTAAAAAAATATTTAGAGTAAGCACATCTACTTCCAGTTCGGGTGGTGGTGCTGATGCTTATTTTTGGAAACTTCCTCCTGAGCAAGACTATATGAAAGATATGGAAAACCTGGATAAGCGAAATGTAAAGCAGTGTTATATCTACTCAGGTGGCGTGTCTGATTACTACAATTATAAGGATCAATTTAAGGATAAATTCGGTTCTAGCCCGATTGCCAGAGGAATTACCGTTAAATACCACGAGCAGGCAGATCATATATACAGCCTGAGGAAAGACAGAGAGAAAATGTTTGAAGAAGTTAAAAGCTGGATCAGCAAGAACTTCGGAACATGAACGTTAAATAGAAGGTTATTTGGTACTGAAAAGCGATGATTTTATTGGTAGCTTTCGTATACGGTTTCCTGTCGCGGCAAAAATAGCGTTGGTTATAGCTGGGAGCGTCGGCGGTACACCTGCTTCGCCAACGCCGCCTGGTTCCTGAGTATTTTCAATGACATGACAAGTAATATTGGGCGACTGATCGTATCGAATAATTGGATAATCATGGAAGTTGCTTTGCACGACGCGCCCATCCTTTATATTAATTTCATGAAATAATGAGCTTAATCCGAAGATAATAGAACTTTCCATTTGAGCTTTGATAATGTCAGGATTCAAAGTCATTCCACAGTCAATCGCACAATACACATGATTGAGAGTCATAATTCCATTCTCGGAAGTGATTTCTGCAACTAGCGATACGTGGCTGCCATATGAGGAATGACATGCAATTCCATAATAAGAATTAGAATTTTGTTTCCAGTTTGAGATATCTTTAACAGTGTTGAGAGTATTTAATAATCTTGGATTAAATTGCAACAGCGTTGCCCTGTATTTATAAGGATCTTTGTTGGCATGGTGTGCAAGCTCATCGATAAAGGACTCAATGAGATAAGCATTAATTGATGCGCCAACAGAACGCCAGTAGCCAAGGGGTATTTTATTAGATATATGGGAATAAGATAGTTTGTGATAGTTGATTTCGTAAGGTAGTCGTAATGCTCCCTCAATAGCAGTGGAATCTATTTTTCGTTTTTGATTTATATATCCAGGGCTTAAGCTATCACGTAGCGACGGCGATACAATATGGTGTTGGAATGACACTGGAAACCCATTTTCATCCAGGCTGGCTTCGAGTTTGCTGAGTGCGATCGGTCGATATCGATCGTGCTGTATGTCTTCTTCTCTGCTCCAAATTAGTTTTAGCGGAACATCAAAATGAAGTGCTATTTGAACGGCCTCTGCGACGAAGTCTTGCTTTAATCTTCGACCAAATCCACCGCCCACATAAGTTGTATGAACTATGATATCTTCTGATATTGAGTCGGAAAAAATCGACTTAAGTTTTTTCCACATTTTGCTGTATTTGGTATGGAAATATAATTTTGCTGTTGATTTTGCATTGCTAGGGGACTGGGTAGGCGCCCATATCTCACAGATACCATCGTGAATATAAACGGTACAGTTCATGGGTTCCATGGTTGCGTGAGCCTGAAACGGGACTGAATATTCGGCAGAGACGCTTTTGTTATCTTTATGTACCAATTTTTCGCCGTGTTCCTGCGCAAGTTCCCCTTCTGTTTTCAATGCCTGTTGCAGAGCATGGCTTATTTTCATGTCGTCACTTAGATTGCTGGGTATGTCCCAGTCGATTTTGAGTGACTTTGCAACCTTATGGGCTGTCCAAAAGTCATTGGCAACGACAGCAACCAGGGTTTTTAAATTTATTATTTTAATAAGTCCTGGGAAATCAGAGTTATTTAGCGGTTGTATTTTGTTGATCGTGCTCCCAAAGACAGGTGCGTGAACAGTGGTAGCGATGATTAAATTTGGTAATTGGACATCAATTCCAAATACGGCCTGACCGGTTACTTTTTCGTGGTCGTCCAGACGGGGATTATCTTTGCCAATTAATTTAAAGTCTTTCGGATCTTTCAGCTCTACATTTTCAGGGATTTCAATCTGGTTAGCGTCCGAAATTAGTTCGGCATAGGAAATGTTTCTGGATCCCCCGGACAAATATACTGCACCGGATTGCGTGTAGCATTTTTCGGGTTTAACGTTCCACTTTTTTGCGGCCGCAAGTACAAAAATTTTACGGGCAATTGCTCCTGCTTCGCGGAACTTTAACCATGCATTTCTAATGCTTGTACTTCCGCCAGTTAACTGATAACCGTAAATCTCGGAAGAGTCGGCACGGACAACGTTAACCTGCTTCCAATCTAAATCTAATTCTTCAGCAACTAATGTTGCGATTCCAGTGTAAACGCCTTGCCCCATTTCAGTTTCAGGAACAATAATGGTGCAGATATTATCCTGATCAAGTTTCAACCAAATACTGGGAGAGAAATTATTGGCGCTTTCATTCTGACTTGCGTATACAGACTTATTTTGTGATAGATTTACACCCAGGATAAAAGCCGTGCTGCCTTGTAAGGTATATTTCAAAAAATGGCGTCGAGTTATCTTAATCATTTTTCAGGAGATTATTATTGGTCAGTTTCTTGATGGCTTTTTCAACGCGGGGATATGTACCGCATCGACATAAAACTTTCGACATGGCATTGATTACTTCTTCATCACTCGGGTTCGGTGTTTTTAGAAATAATGAGGCAGCCATCATTATTTGTCCGGGTTGACAATAGCCACACTGTGAGACCTGTTCATCTATCCAGGCTTGTTGGATAGGATGAATTTGCTGGTTGCTGAGGCCTTCTATTGTTGTGATTTTTTTAGTCAAAATTTGCTCAATGGGGAGTAGGCAGGAAAACTGAGGTGAGTCATCGATAATGACAATACAGGCTCCACAATCGCCGTTACCACAACCATATTTAGTGCCGGTTAAGCCAACATGATCTCGTAGTACCCACAACAATGGCGTGTCCGGGGTAACTGAGACGGTATATTGTTTTGAATTTACAGTAATAGTGTATGTTTTTAAACTGGCCATATTGAATGAAAACTACTAAAGGTTGTTTTGAATGCCGCTAGTATAAATCTGATCGGTTGACTTATTCAATTACTGTTTAGTTATATTTTCAATAGTGTACTTTAGTGATTTCTAATGTTTATAACAGAGTAAATCATAGGGTGTTTTATGACTATGACACTCTAATTTATATATCGAGCAACATCTATGTATACATCATTATTTATCTATGATTGATGTGATAGATCTGGATTCTCAATTGCAAAATTATTTATTGGCATTGGAAGTGTTTATAATGGACAAGACGTATAGTACAGGCCAGAAAAAGGCAGGGAAAATCTGTTTTATGTTATTTGTAGAAGGAAAAAATAGATGAGTTATTTCGAAAATGCATGAAATAGATTGTGAAGACAGTGAAATCATAAAAGAAATTCTCAGAATTCTAGATGACTCTGAGAGCTTACTCTTATGTACTGTTCTCAAAACATGGGGTTCTTCACCCAGAGCGCCAGGTTCCCTTATGCTTATTCGGAAAAATGCAAGTATAATGGGTTCACTTTCTGGTGGTTGTGTCGAGGATGATATTATCCGGAAATACAAGGCGGACTATTTTTGTGGCGATAACCTGTATAAGTTGATTTATGGAGGTAGTGATGAGCCACAGGTTCGCATACCGTGTGGGAGCATTCTGGAGATCCTGGTTGAAAAAATCAGCAGAAGAGAAGATTTTGAAGATATAAAAAACACGCTTGCCGATAATAAACATATTACAAGAGTGGTAAATATCGAAACCGGAGATAATTATCTTACCCGCCAAAACGCTGGGGTGACTGCTTTTTATTATGATGAGAAAGTTGTAAAAAAAACCTTCGGGCCCGTCTGGCAATTATTGCTTATTGGTGCAAACCAGGTTGCTTTATACGTGTCACGTCTTGGTAAAACATTAGGCTATAATATTACTATATGCGAACCTAGAGAAGAATACCGTGACAGCTGGAACGCCGGTGATGGTGAACTCTTAACGATGATGCCCGACGATGCGGTGAATAAATATTCGACAGCGGCGGCTAATTCAAGTGTGGTTTTAGCTTTAAGTCATGATCCAAAACTGGACGATATGGCATTAATGGCTGCGCTCGAACAAGATATATTTTATGTTGGCGCCATTGGCTCAGCAAAGAATAATAAAGCAAGAAGAGACAGGTTAAAATGTTTGGGCCTAAGCCATGATGACATTGCCCGGCTTCATGGGCCTGTTGGGATGGATATAGGCAGCAAGATGCCATCTGAAATCGCCGTATCAATTTTTGCGGAACTTATTTGTTTGCGTAATAATAAATGCTAATACCGCGGACGATATGAATTCCAGATCAATACAGGGCGTTGTTCTGGCGGCAGGGTATAGTCGTCGATTTACGGGCGATAAAACACTTTTAACTGTCGATGGAATGCCTTTAAGTGCACATATAGGACTAAAGTTAAGCGAAATTTTGGCTAATGTCGTTATTATTGTCAACGAAGAGAACCACTCGCTGCGCGAACACCTGGAAAAATACCAGTTAAAATATATTATTAATTATTCTAAAAAGAATACGGGCATCGGTTCGAGTATTTCGGTGGCGGTATCATCTTCAGGCTCTTCAGACGGGTGGTTGTTTTGTCTTGGGGACATGCCTTTTGTAAAAAGTAGTACATACCTTGGCGTATTAAAAAATCTACAACGTAGTGATGATATAGTTGTACCTAGATTTAATAAGTTACCCGGCAATCCGGTCGGGTTTGGATGCAAATATAAAAGCCAGCTTATTAACAAGTTAGGTGATACAGGGGCTAAATCTATTGTCAATAACAATTCAGGCTGTGTAACTTACCTTGATGTGCAGGATGAAGGAATTATTATGGATATCGATACCCGCCAGGATGCTGATTTATATTCAATTGGCGCGGGCAAATAAGCACAATAATTTTTTGAGCCATTACGTTGACAATTTTAAATCAGAGTATTAGCTATAAAAAAGCACAGGAATAGATGTGTCTTTGGGTTATATTAAACCGTATATTGAGCTCAGGAATTTGTTGTCTGGAGTTCATGGAGAGCGTGGCCGTATTCGAGTCAAGATTCGGGCATATTGAATAAGCCTGGAACCCCATTTTACTTTTGCTGACGGGATACATGCACTTATAAATAGATTCTTTAATGCTAAAAATGAGCAATATTAAAACTTTTTGAAACGCTCTTTCCTGTTCGCATATCCATTCCCGCTCTTCCCCCGTACAAACAAACCTGGCTATATCTTCACGAAAAACTTTTATATTTTCTATATCAAATCCTATTGAGATTAGTTTGCCCGATCTGGCCAATACGGCGCCACCAAAATCTTTACAGTGGGTGATGCTTCCAATAATCCCTGTGGGCCAAACAGGTTCTCGCTCTGCTCCAGATAGAATAGAATCGACTGTGACGTCAAGTAGCGTTAATGTTTTTTTTGCGCAAAATCGACCAGTAGAAAATTCATTTTTTCGTTTTTCACTGGCCGTGCAGATGATTTTTAATTCTGCAGGGTGTAAATGATGGGTGTAATCAGCGATAGGAAGAATCGTGCCTAGCACCTCATCAGGAAATAAGGAAGAAATGAGTTTTGAAGACATCGTGTTTAGTTTGAGTGTAGTGAGGCTGGTTAGTGACTTGCCCCCTGGTTAAACAAATCCTTGCGAGTTGTCTTTTAATCGATATTCCCAATCGAGTGAGGTTTTAACAATAACATCAAGCTGGTCATATTTAGGTGTCCAGTTTAATTTGTTTCTGATTTTATCTGCAATGGATACGAGAGCAGGAGGGTCGCCTTCTCGGCGTTCTTGTTCGATGATATTAAGTGGTTTACCGTCGATACGTTCAACCGCATCCATCACTTCGCGCACACTGTAACCATGGCCATATCCGACATTTAAAATGGTTGACTTGCCACCCGTGCGTAAATAATCCAGGGCGCACAAATGTGCATCGGCGAGGTCTTCGACGTGTATGTAATCGCGTACACCCGTGCCATCATTCGTCGGGTAATCGGTGCCAAATATATAGACATGATCGCGTTTACCTACAGCCGCTTCGCAACAAACTTTAATAAGTAACGTTGCATTCGGTGTGCATTGCCCAATTTCACATTCCGGATCGGAACCGGCGACATTAAAGTAACGCAGAGCAACAAAATTAAGATTGCTGGCAAAACTAAGATCTTTTAACATCATTTCAGTCATTAATTTTGACGAACCATATGGATTAATAGGGGCCGTTGGTGTGTCTTCTTTTGCTTTACCGGATTCTGGAGTCCCATACACTGCAGCGGTTGATGAGAAAATAAAATTTTTCACCTTGTGTTTTTGGCATTGCTCCAAAAGATTGCGGGTGCTACAGGTATTATTCCAGTAATACTTCAACGGATTCGATACTGACTCGGGGACAACCGTGTGTGCGGCAAAATGTATAACTGTATCGACATTATAATCACTCAATATTTTAGAAACTAATTGGCTATCACCGGTGTCGCCCTGGACAAAATCACCATACAGGATGGATGCTTTGAATCCGGTTGATAGATTATCAAGGATAACTATGTTCTCACCGTTCTTACCAAGTTGTTTGATAGTATGGCTGCCGATATATCCTGCTCCGCCTGTAACGAGAATAGTTTTATTGCTCATGATGTTTCCTGAAGAGTTAAGATGGATCTTAATTTAAGTAGATGAATAATTTGATCGACGCAGGAGTCGAGTGTGTTTGATCCTGATTTTACGATCAAATCGGGGTTGACCGGTGCTTCGTATGGCGACGAGATCCCGGTGAATTCTTCGATCTCACCATTCCGTGCTTTTTGGTATAAGCCTTTTACGTCGCGCTGTTCGCAAACCTCGATAGGCGCATCGCAATAAATCTCTAAAAATTCACCACTGGGAACCATATTTCTTACTAAGGCACGATCACGCTGGAAGGGTGAAATAAAAGCGGTAAGTGTAATGACTCCTGCTTCAAGGAATAACTTCGCCAGGTTACCTATGCGTCGAATATTTTCAGCGCGATCATTATGAGTAAAAGTCAGGTCGCTGCATAAACCATGACGCACGTTGTCGCCATCGAGTACAAACGTCCGGCACCCTAGCGTGTGAAGTTTATCCTCAACGGCATGAGCCAATGTTGATTTTCCAGCACCGGATAAACCGGTAAACCAAAGTATGACGCTTTTATGATTGTTAAGTTTTTCGCGATGTTTTCTTGTGATTGTCGCATGGTGCCAAACAGTGTTATTACGGGTAACAGTTTCGTTCTTGCCGGTATTTGACATTATAATTGCTCATAGCCGCTATATGATTAATTCTACAGGAATTATACCTGATTTGAAGGGCATGGGCTCCACAAAAACTACATAGAATGCTTATTGCCTGCCTCGGTGAGTTGTGAATGGACATTCAACCTGGATTGCTTTATTTAATGGCTGATTTGGAAGATTTAACTACAGGTTCCAGATTTTTACAATTCATTATTTCATTGTGATGGTTTGTATCGAATGAGAATTGATTAGTTATTAAATTAGGTGCAGGTTGTGAATGGTCTTTTAGTTTTCAGGTAGCCGCGGCTATACATCTGGGTGCTTATGCAAAATCACCAGACTGGATTAATTCAGTATTAGCGTGTTCGAGATTCTACCGATGGCTACGACTTTGGTTGATAATCAGGTGACTTGCTTAAGTAGACATAAACCATGTCTATCGAAGTTCAGATATTTATTTAACGCGGTTACATGAAAATCAGGGCGGAAATATTCCGCCCTGATTGGTAATTTTTCGAACAACTTATGGAAAAGCGGGAATATTGGGATCGAAACCGCGAATATCGGCCTCTGGATGTTGCCCTCGCACCAAATCAAGTATCTCATCAATACGTTTATAGCGAACATCAACCATGTAGAGGATTTTTCCGATCTCAATATCGTGTCGAAACTGTTTTAAGTGGGTATTACGGACATTGATGGCAATCATGCTGGAAGCAAATGCTCCGAGAAAGGCACCACCCAGCGTTAAGGACGTAATCGACCAAACCTCAATGCCCTGGACAATCATGTTCATGCTAACGGCTATGGCACTCAATATCATGCCGGTCAAGCCTCCAAGTACGATGCCAATCTGCATACCACGAAAAATATCAGTTTTTTGACGTAAATCTGCCTCGGGCAAGTCTTCCAGATCGGTTTTGTCATTAGCAATAACATGTTGATGGCGCTCATCGATTTTTGCTAATAATAAATCGTTGTGGACGACTCTGGCACTTTTTACGTCGGGGAGAAGAAAATACAAACGCCGTTTCATACTGCACCTCCTTGGACTTAGAATTGTGTGAATGAGAATGGTCTTATTGGCCATTCCCTTAAAGTATAGACAAGATAATGTTGTCTGCGTTGCATTAATATCCATGTTGTTTTCAGGGGAATATCTCAACTGGAATAAGACGTTTTGTGTCTAAGCCGTTATGATACGGCTGATTTTTACTGACGAGGCCACCTTAGCCATGCAATTCCTGCCCATATTTATGAATATTCGAGATCAAACCTGCCTGGTTGTCGGAGGAGGGTCGGTGGCGGCGCGCAAGGTGTATATGATTGATCGGGCCGGGGGTAAAACCAGGCTAGTGGCCCCTCAACTGTGTGACGAATTAGCCCGATGGGCTCAAACCGGGTCTCTTGAGTACATTGAGCGGACGTTCATGGCCGAGGATATGGCTGGAGCCAAACTCGTAGTGGCCGCTACCGACGATACAGAGCTCAATCGTACCGTATCCGAATTAGCCCAAGCACAAGGCATTCCCGTCAATGTGGTCGATAATCCAGAGCTATGCAGCTATATCATGCCTTCTGTTATTGATCGGAGCCCGGTTCAGATTGCGATTTCAACTGGAGGGGCTTCGCCGGTGCTGGCACGGCTTCTCCGGGCAAAGCTGGAGACCTTTATCCCTGCTGCTTATGGGCGCTTAGCAACCTTCCTAGAGCGGTTTAGGGGCAAAGTAAAGGCACGATTTGCCGGTAATACGGATGAAATTCGCCATTTTTGGGAAGCAATTCTTGAGGGGCCCATTGCCGACAAGTTGGTCGCGGGTAAGGATATTGAGGCCGAGGCTGACCTTGAGACGGCGATTGAACTCGCCGAGGTATCTGTCCATCACGGTGAGGTATATTTGGTGGGGGCGGGTCCAGGTGACCCTGATCTTCTAACTTTTCGTGCTCTCCGATTGATGCAAAGAGCCGATGTGGTGGTCTACGATCGGCTGGTTTCAGCTCCGATACTGGATTTAGTTCGTCGCGATGCTGAATTTATCTATGCCGGTAAAGAGCGTGACAAGCACACCTTACCTCAGGAGAGCATCAATGCCCTGTTGGTGCGTATCGCCAAAGAAGGCAAAAAAGTGTTAAGACTCAAAGGTGGGGATCCGTTTATCTTTGGTCGTGGCGGTGAAGAGATCGAAACCCTGATGGAAGAGGGCGTCCCGTTTCAGGTGGTGCCAGGCATAACGGCAGCGGCCGGTTGTTCAGCTTATGCGGGCATACCATTAACCCATCGAGATTACGTGCAATCCTGCATGTTTGTGACTGGGCATCTCAAAGATGGCACGACTGATTTAAACTGGGATGCGATAGCGCAGCCGAACCAGACGGTGGTGTTTTATATGGGGCTGCATACCGTTGCACAGTTGTGTGAGAATTTAGTAAAACATGGCCTGGACGCGAACACCCCTGCCGCGTTAGTTGAACAGGGCACAACTCAGAATCAACGTGTGCATATTGGCGATTTACGTTCCCTGGCTGATCTGGTTATTCAGAATGATGTAAAACCACCGACATTGATTATTGTTGGTAACGTTGTGCAACTGCACGATAAATTAAAATGGTTTGAGCCAGCCGGAGAAAAAACCCGTTCGTATCCTACCGCAGGGAAGTAAATAATCAGCTTTGATATGCTGTTTGTTTTGCATGAAAGAGTTTATATAAGCTCGGTACGATAATTAAACTCACCAACATTGAGAAAAACAGTCCCCATACGATCACAATGGCCAGCGGCTGTAACATTTCTGAACCGCGACCTAAGCCTAGCGCCAATGGCAGCATACCGAACACCGTGGTTAGCGTTGTCATTAAAATTGGTCGTAATCGAAGTTTAACCGCATCCAGTATTGCCTGCTCGATAGCTTGCCCCTTCTCACGTTGAATCTCGATCTGCTCAACCAGAACAATTGCATTGTTCACTACTATACCGGCTAACATGATGATGCCTAATTTAACAGGCATGGAAACAATCATGCCACTGGGTAAATCGGATAACCATAAACCGAGGGCAACACCAATCAGACCAAAGGGCAGGCTAAACAAAATAATCAAAGGGTTTAACAGGGACTCATATTGAATCGCCATGACAACATAAACTAAAAATATCGCGAGCACGATTAATATAATCCCGGTTTTTTGGCTATCCTGTAATGTTTTAGTCGCACCGCCATCGTATAGCGCATAACCGTCCGGTAAAGTTAAACTGCCTAGCCGAGAATCAATTTCATGCATTATTTGTTTAAGATCGGCGTTAGCCGTTAATGAGGCACTTATTTCCACGATACGGCGTTGATTGTCGCGCTTGATAACTTGCGGCGATTGTGTAAATTCGGGTGTCGCTACTTCAAGCAGACGGATGGCGTTATCATCTTTGTAACCAACAAGCAAGTTATTCAGGTCGTCACGCGTGGTAATGGAATTGGCCGGGAGGCGAAGGCGAATGTTATAAGCGCGATCACCTTCAAGATATTCGCTAACGATTTTTCCTTCAAGTGCAACCTGTAGCGCATCACCTATGGAGCTGATTTCTATACCCAGGTTGGCTGCGCGTTCACGATCAATATTCACGCTGATATCTTCACGCACATCTTCATAGGTTTGGCTGAGATTTCGCAGTCCTTTAATGCCTTCAAGACGAGTAACTATTTCGCCACCAATCATTTCCAGTTGTTCAATATCATTGCCTAAAACACGTAGGCTAATGTCGTCATCACCCTGGCTAAGGCGTATACCACGGACGCCGCGATTGCGAACGTATGCAGTTACTCCAACCAGGTTTAACTGTGTTATTTTGCTGCGAATGGATTTTATCCAGTCGTCTGATTTGTATTGAGGATATAATTTTATATAGATGCTCCCACTGTTACTGGAAATAATTTCTGTGCGACCGTAGATAAAACCACCTGAGGTTGTGAAAACGTCTTCAACTTCGGGTTGCTGTAGAAAGAGGTTTTCCAGGCGCGATATTGTTTCATCCATATCGTTAAACTGAGTGCCAGTATCGGACTTCACATAAACTCTAATTTGTCCTTCATCGACGGCGGGCAAAAATGTTTCTTTACTTAAGATAAATATTTGCATAACGGCCAGGAACAGCAGCGGAATCAGGAACAATAGCGGCTTCCATGTGAAGGTAAGAATTACGGGCAAAGCCCTGCTTAAAATTGAATTTAACTGGTGAAGCACCGTGTCGATCCATCGTGTGGGTTTAGACAGGTTATGGTGTGTACTGATAACTCTTGCCCCAAGACTCGGCACCAGAGTTAATGAGACTAACATGGAGGCAGAAATCGCTGCGCTTAACGTGAATATAAGATCGCTAAATAACAGGCCAATTACGCCAGAAATAAATAAAAAAGGCAAAATTGCCGCCAGGTTGGTGCTGGTTGATGCAACAATAGCGCTGTTTATTTCTATGGCCGCATTAACGGATGCGGCAATGGGTTGCTCCCCTTTCAACTGGTGACGGGTTATGTTTTCCAGCATTATGATCGTACTATCTATCAATAAACCCACGCCAAGAGCAATACCCCCCAGAGTCATAATGTTTAGTGTAAGATTACCCAGTGACATAATAATAAAAGTCACCAGAATAGCTAACGGGATTGCGGTGCCAATGATCAGTGTGCGGCGCAGGTTGCCTAAAAAAATATAAACGACCAGCATGGCCAGCATCGCACCACTAAAGGCCGCCATACTGGCATTTCTAAGTGCGTATCGAATAAAGGTGGACTGATCATCAATTGTTTTTACATCCACATCATTGGGAATTAGTTTTTCTGTACTGAGCCATTGAAGTCGTTGTCGGACGGCATCAACCACCGCCACCGTGTTTGCCTGCGGTTGTTTTTGAATTGAGAGTTTTATCGAAGGTTCTTTATTAAGCCGAACTCGCAAGCGTTCATCCTCATATAAATCAACTACCCTGGCCACATCAGACAAACGAATTATATTCGAACTGGATTCATTTAAGTTCCAAAGAGGGAGCTGTTTTATATCATCGACTGATCTAAAACGCGCAAAGGCTCGTGCGCTGATTTCCCGGTTCTTTGTTAGCAAGCGCCCGCCAGGTATCTCAATATTGTTATCGCTTATTTTAGCAGCAAGTTGGCTAAAGCTATAACCAAAGCTGGCCAGCCTTTCCTGATTAACGATAATTTGTATTTCTCGTATATTACCTCCGCCAATTTCTGCCGCAGCAACGCCAGGCAGGTTAACAAACCAGCGGCTAAAGTTATAATCAACCCATTCGCGTAATTTAACCGCGTCCATTGTATTTGAGCTAACCGCTAATTCTAAAACGGCTATCTGTGACGGGTCTCGCTTGTATATAATCGGTGGATCTATCCCTGCAGGTAAAAAACGTTTTGCTCTATCGAGTCGAGTGCTGGCATCGCGTAAGGCGATATCAATGTCAGTACCGTATGGGAAACTTAAACTTACGCGGCTGGCACCTTCCGAGGTGCTTGATTGAACGGAAATGGCGCCTTCAGTTATTGCGAGTTGTTCCTCTAATTGGCGAGTGACTTGATCTTCCATGATCGTGGCGGGTACGCCAGGTTGTCTTACTACAATTCGAATCTCGGGATAAATTATGTGTGGTAACAAGTCGATGCGCAGACGATCAAGCGAAAAAAATCCTAAGACGACAATACTCAACGCTAACATCGAGACCGCAACGGGTCGATGTATTGACCAGGCTGCTAGCCCCCCTGTGCGAAAACGTTTTCCCATTCTATTTTTTACTGTTATTCTTAGTTTGTTCTAAGGTATTTTTTTCGGTTGAGTCAATTTTAACGAGAGAATGGTTACGTAATTTCAAAAAACCTTTGCTCACAACACGATCACCTTCGGCCAGGCCGGTTATGATCTCGATCCGATCTCCTAGCTGAATCCCCGTTTTTATGCTTGTGTATTCTGCTTTGTTTTCTCTGGTGATGCGAAATACATATTCTCCGCGCGTGTCATGACGAACCGCATGTAATGGCAGATTGGGTAGCGGTTTAGTCTGCCCGATGATTTTAACTCGCGCCAACTGTCCAGGATATGCGCCCTCGGGTGCATTATTTATTTTGACTTCCATGATGCCCTGTCGGGTGGATGAATTGATCAGGGGATGTTTACGAATGATGGTTCCAGAGAGGAGGGTGTCGCCAAGGGCATCGACCCTTATATTTACCTGAGAAGTGACTTTAATGCTTTGCAGTATAATTTCAGAGACATATATTTTGGCGATTAAGGAATTCGGATCATAAACCGTTAATATATGACTGTGCAAAGGAACAATATCCCCCGGTTCTTTTAATCGTTCACTAATAAGTCCGGTAAAGGGAGCTTTTATTACCGTGCGGTTTAATTTTGCCTGTTGTAATGCCCGTTCGGCACGAGTCAGTTCAACAGCAGTCTCTGCACGGGTGACCTCGTCCTCAGAAGCCAGATTTCTTGGTTTGAGTTTTTTAATTCGTTTGTAATCCAGTCGTGCCTGTTTATGTGCGGCGATGGCTTTGTCCAGTTGTGCTCGAATTATGGTGTTGTCTAACTCTAAAATGATGTCACCTTTATTCACTTTGTCGCCTGGATAAACGGGCATTGAGGTGATCCGTCCTTGTTCTTCGTTATGGATTTGAACGATGCGGCTGGCTTCCAAACTCCCTGTTACGGTTAGGTTGCTTGTCAACGGTGTGCGTTGGAGGGTGATGCTCTGTACTAAATGAGCCTGAGCGCTACGTTTGCCAGACGGATCCTGTTTTGAGTCGCAGCCAACGATAAAAATGGCAATAACTGCATAGTAACTGAATAATCGCATAGAATTTAGGTGTATTTTGTCCGAGTGGGTTAACTATACCGATATTCTTTGTCTCAAGACAATCTCCCAAGCCATTGAGTTCATTTATTTTTCTCTCTTAGTGGTTGGCATGGCATAATGGCGCGGTTTTGACCTGGACTGCCTATGCAACATTATATCAGTTACACCCATGAGCCCCATTCGCAGCGCCGCGATTTTAGCAATCTCGCACGCATGCTGCCCTTTATCTGGGATTACCGCGGCCGGGTAGTGATCGCACTATTGAGTCTGGTGATATCAAAACTGGCCATGGTTGGCGTTCCCTTTTTACTTAAAGATATTGTTGATAAGTTAGACGTCAAAGCAGACGCGCTACTGGTACTACCGCTGGCCTTATTGTTGGCGTATGGTGCGCTGCGGCTGGTTAGCAGTTTATTCAACGAACTGCGGGATGCCGTATTTGCCCGGGTTCGATACCATGCCATGCGTTCGGTTTCAAAACGTGTCTTGAAACATCTGCATAGCTTATCGTTACGTTACCACCTGGAGCGTAAGACGGGTGGTGTGTCGCGAGATATGGAGCGCGGTGCCAGCAGCTTAAGCTCTATTCTCAATTATCTTGTTTTTAATATCATCCCGACTGCAGCAGAGTTTATATTAGTTGCGACTATTCTACTAACTCAATACGAATCACGGTTTGCGGTTGCGATTTTTTCCACTGTTTTTATATATATAGTATTTACTTTTTTGGTGACTGAATGGCGAATGCATTTTCGGCATGAGATGAATCGCCTGGATTCTACCGCAAATGCTCAATCGGTTGATAGTCTGCTTAATTATGAAACGGTTAAATATTTTAATAACGAGAAACTCGAATGTACGCGTTATGATGACACCATGCGGCAGTGGGAAAATGCAGCAGTAAAAAGCCAAAACTCCATGTCACTCTTAAATTTTGGCCAGGCAAGCATTATTGCAGTTGGTGTAACGTTGATCATGATTTTTGCCGGGCAGGGCGTGGTTGAAGGCAAGCTTACGCTGGGCGATCTAGTTTTAGTTAATGCCCTGATGCTACAATTGTTTATTCCTCTTGGTTTTCTTGGTATTGTATATAGGCAATTAAAATATTCATTAGCGGACATGGATTTATTGTTTAAGTTACTTGAGCGTGATCCGGAAATAAAAGATATAGATAATGCTAAAGATATTACTATAACCGATGGTTATGTTGTTTTTGATGAGGTTAATTTTTCGTATAATAGAGATAGACAAATACTGCACAAGGTTTCATTTCAGATACCCGCAGGGAAAAAAATTGCCATCGTAGGTCCTTCGGGTTCGGGGAAGTCGACTTTGGCCAGATTACTATTTCGATTTTATGACATTCAAAGTGGATCTATCAAGATTGATAATCAGGATATTCGAGAGGTTACTCAAAATAGTGTTCGCCAGAGTATTGGTATTGTTCCACAGGATACGGTTTTATTTAACGACACCATCTTTTATAACATCCAGTATGCCAACAATGAATCAAGTCGGGCTCAAGTTATTGAGGCGGCCAGGCTGGCATCAATACATGACTTTATAGAAAGTTTGCCTCAAGGTTATGAAACCCTGGTGGGTGAACGTGGGCTTAAGCTTTCCGGAGGTGAAAAACAACGGGTGGCCATCGCCAGAGTGATTCTTAAAAACCCCAAAATCCTGGTATTTGATGAGGCGACATCGAGTCTTGATTCTCATTCGGAACAATCAATTTTAAAGGCGTTAAAGGACGTTGCCCAACATCATACCGCCCTGGTGATTGCACATCGACTTTCAACTATTATCGATGCGGATCAGATATATGTATTAAGAGATGGGCGGATTGTGGAGCAGGGTACCCATATTGAATTATTGGCAAATAAGGCTATGTATGCTGAACTATGGGCCATTCAGCAGCAAGAACGTAAAATAGAAATTGAATAATATCAGAGGTTTATGATGGATTTAGGTGGGTGCGGAAGTACAGAGCCGTTTGCATTACAGGTAACCGACAATAGTATGGAGCCTGAATTTAAGAAAGATTGCATTATTATTATCGATCCCAATGGTCTGGCAGAGCATGGCGCTTATGTGTTTGCGCAGGTCGAAAATGGTTTTATTTTTCGCCAGCTGGTGATTGAAGCGGGTGTTCGTTATCTTCAACCCCTGCACGAAGATTACCTGCACGAAAAACGAGAAATTACCCTGGAAGAGATCAAAGGCGTGATCACATCGCAATCAGGGGCAAAGGGTAAACGTTCGGAACGGAAGAAATATTTATAACGCAATTGTTGCTGGTTAGGGGTGGCGATTTTATTTAGCTGAAAGCTGTTCTGGCTTTAGTTTTGGCGTAAAATATTCGTCAGCCAACTCAACTTCTACAGTATTTTTTTCGCTGTTGACCAAAGGATATTCGGCATCATTCCAGCCGCGTAATCCAGTCTTTAGAGAAATAACATCGGTATATCCCATCTTTTGCATTACCGCGGCAACGAATATGCTGCGGTTACCAGAACGACATACCACCACCACAGGTTTATTTCTTGCTTTTACAAGCGTTGGAACGGTCTCTTCAAAATCGTATTCGCATGCAGTTTCAAGTATTCCTCGCGGGACATTGATCGACCCCTTGATATGCATAGCTTCAAACTCATAGGGCTCGCGAACGTCTACGATCAGGGGTGCGCTAGAGTCATTTTTGTCGGCCAAGTCCCAGGGGAATATTTCTCTTACATTTTCCGCTGCAGCCTTTATCAGCTGGTTAAACGTTTTCATATTTTAATTTTTACTGGGTAAGCCTTTAACAACGGCCATCACCGCAGCTTCCACACGTGAATGTACGTCAAGTTTTCTTAAGATGGCTTTAACATGAAGTTTAACGGTGCCATCAGAAATACCTAAATTACGTGCAATGGCCTTATTACTTTGTCCTTCCGCTAACAAGCCTAATATTTCTGTTTCACGTGGGGTTAGTTCATCGAAGGGGCCAGATATTTCTGGAGCACCACCATCTTTACCCCGTACCGCGCGAGCTAATATCGGTGCGAGGTCGGGAGCCACGACAGTTTTGCCTGCAACGATATCGCGTAATGCTATAACCAGGGCATCGGGCTCCATGTCTTTTAGTAAATAACCTTGCGCGCCAGCGCGCAAGGACTCAACCAGATCGGTTTCTTCTGCGCTGGTTGTTAACATGACAATGGGCATATCAAGCTTATGTTCGCGAAGTTTTTTGAGTACTCCAATGCCATTAATGTCTGGCATACGCATATCGAGCAACACAACATCTGGTTGAATTTCGTTAACCAGGCTCACGCAATCTACACCGTTATCTACGGAAGCCGCAATTTCAATCCCGCGGCT
>QILH01000202.1 GCA_003233255.1 Gammaproteobacteria bacterium
GACTTTTATTTAGACCCACCAATTCATCCGCTAGCAAGATTTGCAGGTAACAGACCCCATTTTCTTCGTCGTAATCGCCGCCCGCATTGGTATCGAGTTGATCGCGCCGATTTGGGCTCATACACACATAATGCCCGGCCTCGTGCAGGGCGGAATGGATGGGGGTGTCAGCACGGACGAATAAAGTATTACCAATGAGACCGGCTTCTTCATCACCCCAAAAACTACCCGGTATTGCTAGATTGGGTTCGATGAGCTGTAGTCGGAGTTGATAGGGGGTCAGTAATGTCTCGAGATTGGCGAAGTCGATATCACGAATACGCAACACATCCTTTTGCGGGATGGGCTGGCCAGAGGCTTCAATGGGGGGAGCGATTTTTTTTGATGATTCTGACACGATTTCCTGGGTAAATGAGATCCGGGTTCTTTATATTACTCAATCGAGCCAGCTCGGGATACTTATATGGGTTGTTGACATAACGAATTGCAATATGCCACAGCGTATCGCCTTTAACCACGATGTGAGTAATCTCTGTCTGTGTGATCCGGTTACTCTGGGGAGGAATTTTTGATGCTATCGGTTTATCCGCGTTATCCGATTTCGTGCCAGCATGGGAATCCGCTGTTGTTTTGGTTGAAGCGTCAATATTGGTTTCAATCCTGGGTTCGATATCGGTTTCATGTTCCGCGTGGGTGACTTCTTTTGGTTCGGTTTGTGTTTCATGCTTGAAAATAGACGTTTTATCTGGTGCCTCTAGAATAATCGTGATGCCTGCGTTGTCAGTCTGAATGTCGGCGCGATAATCGGCCGGGGTATTATTTTCTTCCAATGACGCTTTAGTCGAGTCCGTTGTTGTTGATTCAACATAATCCAGTTTAGCGACAGGGTCTTCGATGGTCTTTGTTATTGTGTCGACGGTACTCATCTCTGTTGAGTTATCGGTGTTGGCGGTTGATATCGCTTTGTTTGTTTCAGTGTTTGTGTTTAATGGATTGTCCTGGGTTTTCGGGTTAGATACAGTTACTTTAGTATTATGAATTTCTTCACGTGGATCATGTGTTGTCAAATCAGCTTTCGATGTGTTTTTACTGGTTTCCTGCTGTTTTATATTTCTAACATCGTTCTCGATGTTCACCGTGGTCTTATTGAAAGCGAATTTTTCGTTTTTCAGTAGTGTGTCTTCGGAGTTACTCGAATACCAGACGAGCAGTGGGGCGGAGATCAACATCAAAACAAGCAGCAAAATAAACCCCAGACGGCTCGATTGATTTTTATTGAGTTCAGTTTTGGCGACAGTGTTTTTAAGACTGGATGAAGATGAGCTTCTGTGCGTAGGCAAAGGTCGTGTTAGTTTTGTTGCGGGTCTTGTCTCGGCTACAGTATTGTTCTGAACAGATCTTGAGTCGTTAGATCTGGAATAAGCAATTTTTTCTGTCGTAGAATTGGTTCCGGTTGAATGGAGGCTCGTTTTAGTTAATAACTCAGGTTTTTCTTCCATATCCGATTTGATTGAAGAGCGTGAAGTTTCTTCCGCTGCGGTATGTTTTTTATCAGGAATCGGTTCTTTTACTGGGGATTCATTGATGCCGGCAATCGTGTTTAATGATCCCGGCTTTATATGCGCATCATGAACGGCTTCATGGGCGTGTTCGTTTGAACTGTCGGTTGCTTCCAGACCTGTTTTTTTCATGCCCACGATATCAGCGGATGAATTGTTAGTTGTGTCGGGTGTTTTCGAAGTTTGATCTTTCACCGTGGGCTCAATAATCGGTTCGATCGATTCTGTACTGGGTTTCTCAATCGCGTCATGGGGATGGGTATTGTTTGTAGCTTTATGGGCGGTTATTGCTTTTTTATTCGTGGGTTGATCGTTTATCGAGTTCGGCAGGGTGGACGTGATTTTTGATCCGAATTGGAGCGGGGTTATTTTTTGTGCCTCTAACAAATGTTGGATGTAAACCCGAAGGTAAGCACTGGTTGGGATTTTAAATAAATTATCAAATTCGGCATACAGATAAATTTTCTTATTCAATAATAAAGTTTGAGTGAATATACCGCGCGGTAACAGCGTCGGTAAACCACTCCAGCCACTGCTGGGCGTATCCATGACTTCCTGTATCTCATCTACCCTGAACCCGACGTTACCGTGAATGATCTGGGTAATAATGACACGACACGGGTCGGCCCACTGATCTTGATCGACTCCAAACTTGAAACGCAGATCCAGGCTGCTAACGATTTTGCCGGAATATTTAAAGATCCCTGGTCTTGCGGTGTCACTTCCGGGGGGGCGGGTTAACTCGGGCGGGTGAATGATCGTGATGACCGGTAATGATGGCGCACAGCAAAGCACCGGCCCCACCCGGAAAAGCAACAGAGAGCGATGATCACTGTTTTCAGTCACACTAAATCCAATCGATAATCCTATATAGTAAGTGTTATCGTCTAAATTTAGGGATTATTAATACCGTTAGCGTACAGGCAGGCATTTAATCTCTGCGGTGTGAAATAGTTTTTAAAACAGTGACTTAGCCAGCGCTCGAGCGCATGCATTGGCGTCGTATCTAGTCGTTGGCTGGCTGCTTTGCGGCTCTTGCCAACGCTTTAAAGCTGGCCAGGCTGAGCGTCTCAGGTCTGGCCGCCGGGTCGAGATGCAGGGCCTCAAGCTGAGCGGGACTGAACCAGTCTTTCAGACTGTTGCGGATGGTTTTGCGGCGTTGCGAAAAGGCCTGTTTTACAATTGCGGCGAAGATTTCGGCCGGAGTATTCGTGGGGATAGGATGAGGTATTAATTGTACAATTGCCGACTCAACTTTTGGCGCGGGGTTAAAGGCATGGCGACTAACCTGAAACAGATTCTGAGTTTGACAGTAGAATTGCGTCATCAGGCTAAGGCGTCCATAAATTTTTGAGCCGGGAACGGCGGTGATGCGTTCAACCACTTCTTTTTGAAGCATAAAGTACATATCTTGTATGCAGGGTAGAAACTTGAACAAATGAAACAAAAGTGGGGTAGAAATATTATAGGGTAGATTGCCGACGATTCGACAGGACTGTTCTGGATAAATAGAACAGATATCCACTTTTAGCGCATCAAGCTCATGCAGTTTTAAATTATTGATCCGTTTTTCCTGCCACCAGTTCGCGAGATCGCGATCAATCTCAATGACGTGTAACTGCTCGAGTTTGTTCAGTAATGGGTAGGTTAATGCGCCTCGGCCCGGGCCTATTTCTATTATTTTATCGGTAGTTCGGGGCGAGATGGCAGCGATGATATTGTTAATAATATTTTGATCTTGCAGGAAATTTTGTCCAAAACGTTTACGTGGTGACTTGAATTCGGACATGGGCTTATGTTTGTGTTTTGATCATTTGTATTGCGGTTTTGATGGCGAGCCGTAAGCTGCTCATGTCAGCCTTACCACTACCGGCTAATTCAAGAGCGGTGCCGTGATCAACCGAGGTTCGTACAAAGGGTAAGCCCAGGGTGATATTCACGGCATTGCCAAAACCCACATGTTTCAATACCGGTAACCCCTGATCATGGTACATGGCCAGATAGGCATCGGTTTGTTGCATTTGTGCTGGTGTGAACGCGGTGTCGGCGGGTAGCGGGCCAGTTAGTTTCATACCCTGTTGATTTAATTTATTCACCACCGGTTCGATGATCTTTATCTCCTCGTTACCCAGGTGTCCAGATTCTCCAGCATGTGGGTTTAAGCCGCAGACGGTTATGCGTGGATCTGAAATATGAAACTTGTTAACCAGATCATCATGCAGAATGGTGAGCGTCTGTTCAATTAATGGTTTGGTGATCAATGCAGGAATGTTGGCTAATGGTACATGGGTTGTTGCCAGAGCAACACGAAGTCCCGTAGTTGCCAGCATCATAACGGGAAGATCCGTTTTGGCGCGTGCCGCAAGATATTCAGTATGCCCACTAAATTTTATACCGGCATCGTTGATATTGCCTTTGTGTACAGGGCCGGTGATCAAGGCGTAATTGTTACTGGCAAGACATAAATCAATCGCACGATCCAGGCAATTGAGAACATAACGGGCATTTTGATGCTGCAACTTGCCGGTCGTGCACGGGTTTACGAGTGGGATATGGAGCAGGTTTAGTACTTTTGGTTCTGATTGAAGTATTTCATTTTCGTCGAAGTCATCTTTCGTGGGCTCATGAAAACGAATATCAAGGTCAAGTTGCTGAGCTCGCTGTTGTAGTAATGTTCGATCGGCAACGACACACAAAGGTGTGTGTTGCTTTTGCTGACAGTATTGAAGTATTAGATCAGGGCCAATGCCTGCGGGTTCACCGGGGGTAATAAGCAACCTTGCGGGTAGCGACATTTTGGTTAATACCGGTGAGAGTATAATTTATTCGTCAAGCCGGTATTCTACGTAGGCCTCATCGCGTATGCGGCGTAGCCAGTCTCTTGTCTGCTCAGCAACTTTACGTTTTTGAATTAACTTGCGAGCCTGACTTATGAGGTAATTATCTGTGTCATCATGATCACGGCGGGAGAGCACCTGTATGATGTGCCAGCCAAAACGGGATCGGAACGGTTCGCTGATCTCCCCTGGTTTTAGCTTATTCATCTGATCTTCAAATTCGGTAACCATTTGACCTGGGCTGGTCCAGCCTAAATCGCCACCCTGAACCGCGCTGGCACGATCCTCGGACGAGGCTTTGGCAAGTGCCGAAAAGTCATCGCCACCCAGGATACGAATACGCAGGCGTTTAAGTTTTAGTTCAACCTCTTTATTCGAGATGGTCTGGTTAGGACGTATGAGTATGTGACGTGCCAGGGTTTGTTGAACTACATGTTTTTTCTCGTGCGCACGTTTGTCGATCACCTTAAGAATATGGAAGCCATCTGCGGTTTGAATCAGTTCAGTAATGTCACCTGGGTTGAGTTTTGGAATAATTCTTTGTGCAATCAGTGGCAGTTGCCCTTGTTTGATCCAGCCCAGATCGCCACCCTTTAGGGCCTGTTGGCCTGAAGAGACGCTAACGGCTACTTTCGCAAAATCGGCACCCAATTTGAGCTGGGTGATGGTTTGTTCGGCCTTTGCTTTAGCCGCATCAATCTCGACCGGTTTGGCCGACTCTGGAATCGGGATGAGGATATGGGCAAGATGAAACTCGTTATCCAAATTTTGTTTGCCGGACATTGATGCCAGCTGTTTTTTGACTTCCTGCTCGGTTACGAAGGTTTTGTTTTCAACCTGGCGCTTGCGTAGCTGGGAAATTATCATCTCTTTACGCATTTCTTCCCGAAACACTGTGTAGTCGAAACCGTCGCTTTCCAGGGTCTGGCGGAAGCTATCCAGATCCATTTGATTATTTTGAGCTATGTTGGCCAGCACCTGGTTCAGGTTTTCATCGCTGATACGGATCCCAGTTCGTTCGGCAAGTTGCAGCTGGATCTGGTCGATCACGATTCGCTCCAATACCTGTTTGCGCAGCACGGATTTGGGGGGCAACTGGGTGTTTTTAGCCTCTAGTTGACGGGTAATCTCAACAAGCTTGCGTTCGAGTTCGATGTTGGTGATGACGTCTTTATTGACGATGGCCACAACATAGTCTAACTCTATGATTTCAGGACGTTTTGCACTCACTGAGGCGGTAAAAAAACTGGCTAGAAGAAGGGCAGACAGAATCTGCGCCAGAAGGATCTGATGGTAATGCTGCTTCACGGTCTAATCTCTTACTTTGGTTACTATTATTGATAACCAAGGATACCATTTTTCAGGATACTATCGATCTTTTTTCGTGACCCAAGGCTGGATAATCCCTTGAGCTCTAATTCAAGCCAGATGGCGCTTTCAAAACGTGCCGTGCCTGCTTCAAGGCTGTCAAAATATTCATGGCCGAGGATACGCACGGCCCAACAGCAATTGTCGTAGCGGATACCGAAAAAGCTCTGCAGTCGGTGGTTATTTTCTATATCGGTTTCATAGCCACCAAATACTCGCCAACTCGGATTGACTCGCCAGGCAAAGGAGAGTCCCTGTGTTCGTAACTCATTACGACGGAACCGGTAGTTATAATTAATGACAGAATCTGCGCCAGCCTGATAGGTAATTCGGGTATTGCTCACCTCGGTATGTTCCAGTTCAGAATCGATGTTAAATTCACTCGTGAGTTTTATTTTAGAATTGGGTATAACCGATAGAGAGGTAATATAACTTGAACGATCAGTAACGTTGGGTCCGCCGCCCGGCAGGGTTACAACTCGATCTCGAAAATAAATTATCTGTCCAATCGTGGCATTAAAAACCTCAGCGCCGGAATCCTGTCGATAAAAGCGCGTGGTCAGAGATGCGGTGAGTTGATTGGCGTCACCGATACGATCTTTCCCGCTAAAGCGATTTTCTGCATAAAATAATGACTGGCTAAAAGTTGTGAGTGCGGTATCAAATACCGGTAAGTCACTTTGCTCAACATTGGGTGCATATAGGTAAAACAATCGTGGTTCTAGAGTATGCAATAACTGTGTGCCGGCAATGCTGGTATCACGTTCGAAGAACATACCTATGTCGTTGCTGAAGATGGGTACCGTTACGCTCGGGGTGGCATTGTCTGTTGGCGCGCCGAGCTGATCAAGATTGTACTGTAAGTAATTGATTGATAATTTTGGTATAAAAAAGCCCGATTCTGATTGTATGGGATAGCTTACGTATGGATTTATAAAGAACCGATCGCCGATTACCTGTGAAGAATTCGAAAGATCAAAGCGAACATACTCCGAATTAACATCGTAGTTCAGGGTGTTGTCTTTATTGGTGAAGCGACTATTCAAGGTCAGTTGCGGGGCTTTGGCGTAAGGTTGTTCACCTGTGATGCGTTGATAATTTTGTATCAGGCCAGTGAAGACAAAGTTCTCATGGTTGTAGGCTATAGAGGCTTGTCTATTCAGGTGAGTAATACTTGAGGTTGCCAGAGTATTAGAAAAATCGCTTATATATTCAGTATCACTGACAGATTTGTAATCTACGGATGTTGACCACCCAGCCGATGGTGCTCCTGAATAAAGCCATGAATATTGAGCACGGTCATCGCCAAATAATTTATCGTTGGGTAGATAATCAACTTTAATCACCCCCGTTCCTTGCGATGTCAAATAGCGAAATTCATTTTTAAGCATCAGTCCACGTTTAGTCATATTTCTCATAGTAATCGTGGCATCCATACTGGGGGCAATATTCCAGTAGTATGGAAGGGTAACTTCAGTACCGTGTTTATTCGATACCGCGAGGCCAGGAAATAAAATCCCTGACAATCTTTCTTCGCTAATGGGGAAGCGAAAGTAAGGGAAGTAAAAGATAGGGATACTGGCTACCTTGAGAACGACATTGGTTGCACTGCCTTGATGAGACTCATTATCCAGCGTGATGTTGCTGCTGTCTATTTTCCAGACTTCGGCGTTGGGGGGACAGGTGGTATAGGTTGCAGATTCCATTTCCAGCCGGTTTTTGCCTTTTATATGTATGGTTTGCGCATGTCCGCGTCCATTCACGGTGCCGGTAAAATATTCTGCATTGCGCACCTTACCCTGAGTCGTCTTTAAATTAAATTCAATCGCATCACCTGTTACCCTGGCATTATTGACTGCATAGACAATATTGCCGGTTGCCTCTACGTCTTCAGTCGTTCGATCATAGCGAACTCGATCGGCTTCGAGTAATCGGTTTGCCTGCTGTGCTCGCACCGCACCTTCAAAGTATGTGACGGCATCTGAATCGACTCGTGCCGAGTCAGAGCTGATATAGACCCGTTGATCGGTCGTATTACTCGAAATAAATTGTGGCTGGTTCGCAATAAAATCCGTAGGGCAGAGATTCGGGTTTACTTTTCCGGCATAGGACGGCGACATGATCATAAGCAGGCCGTATGTCAGGCCAATCTGTTTAAGAGCTGATATCACTTGAATTGTCGATCCTGCTTCGAGTACGGATTGTGACTTATTATAAGGTGTCTTGCTTACGATTGATAAGCTGATTTTATTGACTGATCAGTTGGTACAGCTTGAACAGGCCAAAAAACAGGGGCTGGTGTAGCAAATAGATGAGCAGAGCGTGAATGCCAGCAAAAACGAGCCAGCGGTTGATCGTCGCGCCTGGCTGCCAGGTCTGGATGTATTGAACCGGCTTTTCGGTTATCACCCAACGGGCAAAAAATATCCCGGTTAACACGATTCCAAACCAGGGCAATAAAGGGGCATAGTCATCGGTTGCAGGTTTGTAGGTCATGAAGCCTATCCACTGTAGATAAATATTGTTGAAGACAGGATTTTCATAGAAGTTTGCAAAAATGATCAAAAAACTACCAATTATCAGGTTTCCCCAATACAGCCTAAGAAAAGGAATGGCAAGCAGGCTGGCGACAAAAATGAAGTGCAGGATACCAAAATAAATAAATCGATCGCCACTGCTAAACCAGGTCGAGATGGTGACGAGTAATGCTGCGGCAAGTAAAATTGCGACCCGTCGGATAAACTGTTTCCAGATTATACCATTTTTGTTTGCCAGATAGAGACTCATACCCACCACAAAGGTGAAAATTGAAATAATTAAGGTTCGAAAATTTAGCCAAAATGGCGAGTGGTAGAAGTCAAAATCAACATAATTGAATAAGGCCAGGTCAAAGCAAAAGTGAAACACAACCATCATGGCAACGGCACTGCCACGCAGGGCATCAATTAACGGGTAGCGATTCGAACTTGCAGGCTTATGATCCATGATGTGGTTATTGTGAAATGAAAACAACAAAATCACAAGTGAATAACGTATACTGACTCCGCCAGGATTGATTATTGATGGTGAGAGATAATCGAGGAAATGAGATCTATTCAAATAGTTTCACGGAGTGCCATGCGTGGATAAACGGCTGGACGATATCGAACGTTGGGCAAAGCAACTCTTTGTCGGCGAGGAATTACAAATTTCTCCTGCATCGGCGGATGCCAGTTTTCGTCGTTACTTTCGGGTGCAACACCAAACAGGTTCTAATATTATTATGGATGCGCCTCCAGATAAGGAAGATAGCGAGCCCTTTGTTCGAATTTCTGCCTACCTGGCAAATCTTGATCTCAATGTTCCCTTAGTACTAAATGAGGTCAGCGAGCGGGGCTTTTATTTGCTTACAGACCTTGGTTCGGTGCCCTATCTTGACCAATTATCGAATGATAATTCGGATCATCTTTATCAGGATGCAATGCAGGTTTTGTTCACTATACAATCCCAGGGGAAACGGGATGAGGCAAAATTAGGGTTGTATAATAAAGCGTTATTATTAAGTGAAATGGAACTGTTTAGTGACTGGTTTCTAGGTCGTGAGTTAGCGATCTCCTTAACCAAAAATCAGCGTAATGTTCTTCAGTCCTGTTACCAGCTATTGCTTGAGTCAGCCTTACAACAACCAGAAGTATTTGTGCATCGCGATTATCACTCAAGAAATTTAATGTACCTTGAAACGCATAATCCCGGTATTCTGGATTTTCAGGATGCGGTATGGGGGCCGATTACCTACGATCTGGTCTCATTGTTAAGGGATTGTTATATCACCTGGCCCGAGCAACAGGTTGCGGCCTGGGTTAAAAAATATTATTTACTGCTTTGCGAGGGGAAACTAATTAACAATGTAAGCGAGACACAGTTTGTGCGCTGGTTTGACTTGATGGGAATGCAACGCCATTTAAAGGCGAGTGGGATTTTTTCGCGACTTAAGCACCGTGATAATAAATTTGGCTACATCAAGGACATACCCAGAACTATGAATTATATTTTATCAGCTGCGGCACAGCACCCTGAATTTGATGATTTTCTCCATCTGATGGATGAAATTGGTATTTCAGAAAAACTTTCGTTAAATCAAATGGAAAATATTTTGTGAAGGCAATGATTCTAGCCGCGGGCCGCGGCGAGCGCATGAGGCCATTAACTGATGAAACGCCTAAGCCATTATTAAAAATTTCTGGCAAGAGACTCATTGAGTATCATCTGGAGAATTTAGCTCGTGCTGGAATAGAAGAGGTTGTAATCAATCATGCATGGCTGGGGGAACAATTTCCTTTGGTGTTAGGTTCTGGTGAACAGTTTGGGCTTCATATTCATTATTCCAATGAAGGTGAAAAGGCCCTGGAAACGGCCGGAGGGATTATTCGGGCGTTGCCGTTTTTAGGCTCCGAGCCTTTCCTGCTGGTGAATGGGGATATCTGGACTGACTATGAATTATCCGGACTTACCGAGCCCTCCTTTCAATTAAAGTACCTTATGCATTTGATCCTTGTGACCAACCGCAGCCATCATCCGCGCGGTGATTTTGATCTTGATGAGCATACGTTCCTACTCGATAAGCCAGCCTATACTTATTCTGGAATTGGCGTCTATTCGCCAAAAATATTTACTAGACTTAAGGTAGGAGTGCAGCCGCTAGCGCCGGTTATTCGCGAAACGATTAGGCAACGGCAAGTTACGGGTGAACTATATACAGGCGCATGGGAAGATGTTGGGACACCTGAACGCCTGGCCGATCTGGACGCACGACTGGCGATGTAGAGATAAGGGTATAATGCATTATGGGTGAAGAGATCAAAAGCAGTCATTTCGTTGCTGATGACTTCAGCCGGTTTGAATCATTGCTATCTGAGGAAACCAGTGATTTAGCCAAACTCTTTGCCCAGAATGACTTCGTGAATGAGCATCCGGTGTCAGGTTTTGAAATTGAGTCCTGGTTGGTAGATTCGGCTTTTCATCCGGCTCCGCTTAACGAGGAATTTCTTACAGCGTTTAATAACCCGCTTGCCAGTCCAGAGCTAGCCAATTTTAATGTTGAAATCAATACCGAACCAAGAAGCCTCACTGGTCATGTGTTTTCCGCCATGCATCACGCCCTTAATGAAACCTGGGAGCAATGCAAAAATACGGCATCCGGTTTAGATGCCAGGATTATTATGTGTGGTATTTTACCGACCATTCAGAATGAAGATCTAAATTTATCAAACATGTCGAAAATGAAACGTTATCGTGCGCTCAATCGCGAAGTATTCCACCGCCGTAAAGGCAAACCAATTACATTAGATATAAATGGACAGGAGCATTTAAAGGTCACGCATCGTGATGTTATGCTGGAGTCAGCGGCGACTTCGTTCCAGATTCATATCCAGGTTAATCCTCGGCAGGCTGTTCGCTATTATAATGCCAGTATTTTACTTTCCGCACCGCTGGTCGCGTTAACCGCAAATTCGCCGTATTTGTTTGGTAAGGATTTGTGGGACGAGACCCGCATTCCTTTGTTTGAGCAGGCGGTTTCAGTTGGTGGCTATGATGGTGCAGCATTTGGGCCGATAAGACGTGTCACGTTTGGCTCAGGATATGCGCGGGATTCTTTGCTGGAGTGTTTTGTTGAAAACCTGGATCACTACCCTGTGTTATTGCCAGTTTGCCTTGACGAAGGAAAAGAAACCTTACCACATCTGCGTTTACATAACGGTACGGTTTGGCGATGGAACCGACCGCTTATTGGTTTTGATGAACAGGGTAGGCCACACTTACGCATTGAACAGCGGGTGGTGGCTGCTGGCCCGAGTACGCTTGATGCGGTTGCTAATGCTGCATTTTACTATGGTGTTGTGACTTATTTAGCCAATGCCGAGACGCCGCCCGAGCGGTTGCTGGATTTTGCATTGGCCAAAAATAATTTTTATCGTGCCTGTCATCTCGGCTTGCGTGCGCAATTATCCTGGTTTGATGGTGGGCAGGGCACGGCACTGGAGTTATTATCAGAACAATTATTACCAATGGCACGGCTTGGCCTGGAGCAGCTTGGTATATCGGTAACCGATATAAAAGAATATCTATCGGTTATCGAGCAACGGTTATCAAATAAAACCAATGGTGCAACCTGGCAACGGCAGTTTGTTAAGAAACATGGTAACGATATGTATGCGTTGACTGAAAATTATTATTTGCAGCAGAACAGTGGATTGCCTGTTCATGAGTGGCTGATATAATCATGCTAACCGTTTACGAATCAGTTCCTGAAGGATTGTTAAATTGCGAACCGAGTGAATTGCATGAGTGTTTGCCGGGGCCTAGCTTGATTCACTTATCAGGTGAAATAAAGCAGCCGCTATTTATTTCAGTGTTGTTGCACGGCAATGAGACAACGGGCTGGTATGCGGTACGTGAGTTGCTAAAAGAATATCAGGATAAAACCTTACCGAGGGCATTGAGTGTGTTCATTGCTAATGTTGCTGCGGCAAAGGAATCGCTTCGTCGTTTAGACTCCCAGCCTGATTACAACCGTATCTGGAAGGTAGATCAGGATAATGCAGAAAAGGGTATGGTGCATGAGGTTCTACGTCAGATGGAGCAACGTGATGTATTTGCCTGTATTGATATTCATAATAATTCAGGGCGCAACCCGCACTATGCCTGTATTAACCGACTGGCAACATCATTCTTTCAATTAGCGACGTTATTTGCGAATATCGTGGTGTACTTCATCAAACCGGATACCGTTCTGTCAATGGCATTTTCGAACTTATGTCCAGCGGTAACAATCGAATGCGGCAGACCAGACGAGACAAACGGACTTGAACATGCGCTAGGTTATTTACGTGCGGCGTTAAATTTACAGGAGCTGGATGAACAAAGTCGTGAGGTACATGATATACGTGTTTTCCATACCGTCGCGATTGTGAAACTCAAAGAGGGTCTTACCATCGGTCTGCAAGGGCAAAATGTGACCTTACAAATCTCGCCGCAGCTGGATCAGCATAATTTTAACGAGCTCAAATCCGGTACGGTTATCGCGCTTACCCAACAGGATGATTTCATGCCGGTTGAGGCCATCAATGAATTCGGAAAAGACGTTGCTGACCGATATTTTGAGGTTAAACAGGGCTCATTGCGCCTTATTCGGACGGTGATGCCTTCGATGCTGACCCTGGATACGGATATTATTCGTCAGGATTGTTTCTGTTATTTGATGGAGCCGCTGGATTTAACCAGTTCGTTGTCTACCTGAAGGTAAAGTAAGGTCTTCTGGCCATACCGCTGGCTTGAGCTAATTGGCTAAGTTGGTATAATCGTTGCAGTTTTTCACGAACAAGCTATATTAAGAATTAGCCATACGGAAGAGATTATTGTCGATGTTGTCACGTATTTTTCTCTATTGTTGTGTAATCAGCAGTTGTTATACAGGATCTGCGTTTGCGGCTGAGCTGCAAACAATTCAGGCCCGGTTTCAATCCGGGCAAGATGATACCGTTAAACTTTTACGCGACGTTGATAACTATTTGCAACAATCCCCCAACAATATTGAGGCGTTGTTTTTAAAAGCGAATCTACTCGAGCAAAACAAGGATATGGATCAGGCTGAAAGCCTGTACCGTGAACTCATCAAGCTCTATCCGAGTGTACCTGAACCTTATAATAATCTGGCGCACTTACTGGTCAAGCAGAGTAAGCTGGGTGAAGCTCAGCTATTACTTGAAAAGGCTCTGCGAACGCATTCGGCTTATGCGACCGTATATGATAATTTAAGCCAGATTTATGTGGCCATGGCTCGAGATTCTTATGGGAAAGCCCTGCAACTTAACGAGACCCGCCCTCAAATTAGTCTTGCCAGCCTGGATACGATAACGACATCTTCGACCCTTCGGGCGAAGCAGGCAGATATTACTGCGGCAAAAGAAACAGAATCTATTGCCCCCATTGTGCTGACATCAACCGAAAAAAAGGCAGTTGCTTCCAGGGCGACACAGGATCGCGACGAAATAATAACAACGCTTGAAGGTTGGGCCGCGGCATGGTCGGAGCAAGCAACCGATGTCTATTTCATTTTTTATGCAGATGATTATCATCCTCCTGGTCAGTCGCGTATTTCATGGAAAAAAGAACGGCGGCTGCGTCTAAAGAAGCCGCGCTGGATTCAAATTGGTTTAGATGGGATCAATATTAAATCTTTAACCAATGGCGAAGCCAAAGTTGAATTAGTGCAGGTCTATCGTGCCAGCAACTATCGGGATAAGACCCGCAAAGAGTTAAGATTGCGCCAGACAGCGGATGGTTGGCGCATCGTTGAAGAAAAGCACCTGGCCAGGATAAATTAATATGCCGTTGTTTTATCGAAAGTCTTTTATCTTATCTGGGGTTGCCATTTTAATGGTGGTGGCGGTAGTGACACAAAGCCAGACGATATCAAGCTTGGCGCAACCGCCAGTAGCACACACCAGCCTGTTACAATCCAGCACCGGGCCTTCGCTGGCGATAAATAAACATGCGCTGGAAAGAACGGTTCCAGAAATCGATTTAACCAATGCTGCTTTACGCAAACTTAGACTGCGTATGGAAAAAAGAATATTGCTGGATAAAAATGATTATGAAGCTTATTTGCTAAAGGGTATGGTGAGTTATCAGCTGGGTGAAACTCAACAGGCCTTCAGGGAAATTACCCAGTTATCTGAACGAGCGCCTAAATTCCATCTTGCACATCTGCTGCGGGCTGATATATTAGCTGGCCGTACTAATGCCGTGAGCGATATCAGTTTACTCGGTTTTAATGCCAATCAGGAAATTCTAAATAAACAGTTAGCTGCACTACGACATGAAGCTCGCATGCGTATCCAGGCGAATTTGAATCCGGTTGCTCAGGGCAAAGTACCGTTACAACTACTAAACTTAAGCCCCTCGATCCAGACCGCCTTGTTAGTCGATAAAACAAACCATCGCTTATATGTTTTTAAACGCGAGAACAGCAATTCCCCTGCGCGTTTAATTAAAGACTTTTATATTAGTACAGGGCGGAAAACAGGCAATAAGATCATCGAAGGCGATTTGAAAACGCCAGAAGGTGCTTATTTTATTACTTCATGGATTCCCGATGGGGAATTACCTGAGAAGTACGGTGTTGGTGCATTTCCAACTAACTATCCAAATGCTCTGGATCGGAAGCTAGGTAAAACAGGCGATGGTATCTGGTTACATGGAACCGATCGGATTTATTACAGTCGCCCTCCACTGGATAGTGAAGGTTGCGTGGTTTTATCGAATCCTGATTTAAAGAAGATTCAGCACCTTATCAAACCTGGGGTTACTCCTATTGTCATTGCCGACAAAATACACTGGGTATCGGTTAGTGAATGGCATAAGACACGTGCTGCGGTTTTAAAATCGATAGAACGCTGGCGTCAGGATTGGGAGAGCCTTGATGTGCAAAAATATCTAAGCCACTATGGAAAAGATTTCTGGAGTGGACGGCACGATCAAAGTAGCTGGAAACAGTATAAGGCACGTATTTCAAAACAAAAAACATTTCAGAAGGTCACCATAAGCGATCTTTCTTTATATTATTACCCCGAGCAGAGTGAGAATGAAAGTGGTTCTGGAAATATGGTGCTAGCTAGATTTACTCAAAAGTACCAGTCTAATAACTATAACGGCGAAATCAGCAAACGTATTTATCTTTTCGAAGACGCTAATAATTCCAAAAACTGGAAAATTCTCTACGAAGGTCGCTAATAGTACCGTAAACGATACCAAAGCCTTCCCAACCATTCATGAAAGACTTGCGCTGAAATTTTGGCCGAATTAATGCGAGGGAATATTTTCATATAAAATTTTTGTGTGTCTGAAATATGAAAACCCATTGCTGCAGGGGTTACGATAAAACCAGCATGTTCAAATGCTTCAACGGCGCGAGGCATATGTAAGGCATGCGTCACCAGGATGATATTCGTATTTTTATTATTGTTGCTATTTAGCATCTTGTAACTGTATATCGCATTCTGATAAGTTGTACGGCTTTTATCTTCTACCCAATGTGCAACCCCAATAAATGAATTTTCAATAACCTGCTTCATCAAAGCCGCTTCCGATACCCGTCCTCCATAAACGCTACCTCCGCTAACCAGGATGGGCAGCTTCAGTTTACGTTGTAGATAAGTTCCATAGCGGCAACGCTCCAACGTGTATCGTGAAACTGTATCCTTCGATTGGTACTCGGGTGCGTCTCTGTAGCGACCACCACCGAGGATAACAATGGCTTTGGCAGATACAGTATTTAATTGCTCGTTGGTTAAGGCTGAATTTTCCTGGGCAATGTTGACCAGTGTCGAGCCGACCAGGGGTATACTGATCAATATCAAACTGATTAAACCGGTATAAAAAAATACCTGTCCGCTGCGATAAAACCTGATACGTATTACCATACCTAGAAAAATAAGAGTAAAAAATAAACCAGGTGGAACCACCAGAATCGAAATTAGTTTGGTTATCAGGACTTCCATGTAGCGCTACCTTTGAGTGTTTTTAGCTAATATCTTTAGCCTGAATGTCTGCGTGATATGAAGATCTCACCATGGGGCCACTGGCAACATTTTTAAAGCCTATGGCATAACCGGTGTGTTCGAGTTCTTTAAATTCTTCAGGGGTAACATAACGTTCAACGGCCAAATGATGCTGGCTGGGTTGTAAATATTGTCCCAAGGTTAGCATATCACAACCGTGATTGTGTAAATCCAGCATAACCTCTTTAACTTCATCCAGTGTTTCCCCTAAACCCAGCATTAATCCTGACTTAGTCACGACATCGGGATTTCCTGTTTTAAAATTTTTAATAAGATCTAATGACCATTGATAGTCAGAACCGGGTCGGGCCTTTTTGTACAGACGCGGTATGGTTTCGAGATTGTGATTAAATACATCGGGCAGCTGACGAGTAATAACGGGTAAGGCTTTATCCATCCGTCCCCTGAAATCAGGGGTAAGGATTTCTATCTTTGTATCAGGACAATGTTCGCGGATTGCGGCGATGCACTGTGCAAAATGTGCAGCGCCTCCATCGCGAAGATCGTCACGGTCAACCGAGGTAATCACGACATAGTTGAGGTTCATTGCGCTAATAGTTTTAGCCAGATTGCGGGGTTCATTCGTATCGAGTGGTTCGGGCCGACCATGTGCGACATCACAGAATGGGCAGCGGCGGGTACAGATATTTCCCATAATCATGAAGGTCGCGGTACCGTGCGCAAAACATTCGCCAATATTCGGGCAGGCGGCTTCTTCGCACACGGTATGTAGATCATGCTGACGTAACACCTCTTTAAGATTGGCGACAGCCGGTGAATTTGGGGAACGAGCCCGAATCCAGTGAGGTTTCCTAAGTGGTTGATCTTTACGGACAACTTTAATGGGGATGCGAGCCGTCTTGCTTGCTCCTTTTAAAGGATTGGCGGTCTGGGGTAAAACTTCATTATATTCGTTTTCAGGCTCTTTCATCGGAAATACTATCGAGATTGGCTGCTATTGGATTTCAGTATTGTACCCTAATTGTTGGCACAGGTGACGATGGAGACCGGATTTGATCGTAGTCATATCTGGATTGTTCTCAATTAAGTCTTTAATCTGAGTAACCGGCATATTTTCATAACCGCACGGATTAATATTTTTAAAGGGCCATAGATCCATATCAACGTTGAGCGCCAGCCCATGGTAGGTGCAACCATTTTTGACTCGTAAACCGAGGGCCGCTATCTTTGCATTCGCCACATAGATTCCAGGTGCTCCGGTCAGACGTTCAGACGCGATATTCAGGTCATGCAAATAATCAATTACAGCTTGCTCCATAGCGTTGACGATGTTTTTAATACCGAGCCGCTTACGGTGCATGTCAATTAATAAATAAGCGATTAGCTGGCCTGGCCCATGATACGTTACCTGTCCTCCTCGATCGGTCGATATAAGCGGAATGTTACTGGTATGCAATACATGTTTGTGTTTTCCATTTAGGCCGAGAGTATAAATCGGTGGATGCTGTAGATACCAGAATTGATCAAGGCTGGTGCTGGTACGATTAAGAGTGTAGTCACGCATTTTATCCCAGACAGGTTGGTAGTCGCATAGACCAAGATCATGAACCTGTAAATTGCTGGTGGGTGACGGTTGTTGAGCTTGCATGAGATAGAGTAAAATTTACAAAGCCATAATTACTAGTTCAGATGCAGTTAGATCCATATAGATAGCATCGAGTTGTTTGCGGCTGGAGGCCGTAATGGTAATGGTGAGAGCGGTGTAGTTGCTTTTTGCGCTAGCGCGGCGGGTGATAGCCGATTCCTCAAATTCGGTAATATGGTGTTGCATAATCTTGATGACCTCCTGTTCGAATTCATCAACTGCTTTGCCCATCACTTTAATCGGAAATTGACAGGGAAAATCAAATAAGGTGTCTTGATCAGGATCTTTCATGCTCGTAACTAACTTTGCTTATGTTTCAATTTAGCTTTATAAGTCTGAAATAACTCATACATTGTCCTGCTAACCGGGCCAGGTTTCCCGTCGGCAATAACCTCACCGTTTAGTTCTATAATGGGCAGGACTTCTTTGTTAGAACTGGTTAACCAAATTTCATCGGCAGCAGATAATTCAGTGCTCGAGAAGTTCGACTCAACACAGGCAATATGGTTCTTTGTGGCTAATTCAACGATCAAGTCGCGAGTAATTCCTGGTAATAATCGGCTGCTCTTCGGAGGAGTTTTGATGATGCCATCAATAACAATGAATATATTACTGGCTGACCCCTCGGTGACTTCATCATCTCGAACTAAAATTGCTTCCTGCGCACCCTCGTCTTTTGCGGTTTGTTTAAGCAGAATATTGGGAAGCAGCGTTATCGCCTTAATATTACAGTATTGCCAACGGATATCATTCAGAGTGATTGCACTCACTCCCTTGTTAAAGGTATCAACATCGATCACCTGTAAGGGATTTGACATCATAAATACCGTAGGTGTGATTTCTTCAGGAAAAGCATGATCTCGTGGTGCAACGCCGCGGGTAACCTGTATATATATCGACTGTTCTTGCTCATCGTGTTTCATTACGATCTGATCTAAATTATTTTTCCACTCGTTTTCAGAGTAGGGATTGGGTATCCGGATTGCGTCCAGGCTATTAGCGAGTCGATCCAGATGTTCATCCAGTCGAAATATTTGTTTGCCATATACTGGAATCACTTCATATACGCCATCGCCAAATATAAATCCGCGGTCAAGCACCGGCACTTTGGCTTCATGTATGGGCATGAATTCGCCGTTTAAGTAGACGATTGAGTGAGTCATGTTATTTACTGGAAAAGAAGCTTGATATTGTCAACCGTACGTCGCCAGAATCCACCTTCTTCGACATCTTCTAAAGCGACCAGTGAACGTTCGGCGACCAATTCATCTCCCAATTTCACTTCGACTTTTCCATATGTTTGACCTTTGGTGATGGGCGCGACAATAGTCGCATCCACATTCATATAGGCTTTTATTTTATTGCGTTTGCCACGGGGCGTGGTGATGAACAACGTTTCAGTTAATCCAAGCGGAACACTTTCTTTTTCACCTTTCCATATACGCATGTCAGTTAGTGGCGCATTGGCGGCATGAAGCCTGAAAGTTTCGAAAAAACGGAATCCATAATTTAATAATTTTCGACTGGCGGTTTCTCGGGCACGTTCAGATTTGGTTCCGACCACAATGGCAATCAGTCGCATGTCATTTTTCAGTGCAGAGGAAATTAAGCAGTAGCCAGCACTCTCGGTATGTCCGGTTTTGATTCCATCTACGCGCTCATCTACCCATAATAAACGGTTACGATTAAATTGAGGAATGTCGTTGTACGTATAATTTTTGATTTTATATAATGCGTAATGTTCTGGAAAGTCATTGATCAACGCACGCGACAAGATTGCCAGATCCGCTACGGTCGTGTAGTGCTCTTTATCTGGCCAGCCGGTACTGTTAACAAAGTGGGAGTTGGTCATTCCTAATTGTTCTGCGTATTTGTTCATTAACGTTGCAAAACTGTCTTCACTTCCTGCGGTGTGTTCAGCCAGTGCAACGCTGGCGTCGTTACCAGACTGGATGATCATTCCGAGTAATAATTCTTCCACGCTGACCTTGGTATCGACTTTAATAAACATGCGCGATCCTTTCATGCGCCATGCTTTTTCACTGATAACGGTTTCATCGTCAAGTTTAATGCCACCATTCTCAATCTCATGCATAACGACATAGGCCGTCATCATTTTCGTCAAGCTGGCCGGTTCAACTCGCTCTGATATATTTTTCTGCGCTAAAAAATGGCCACTGTGAAAATCAAGTAAGGCATAGGCTTTGGCTTTAATGGTCGGAGCGGTAGGGATTAGACTGGCCTGGGTTGTAGAAATGAGACTCATCAGGCTTAGACTGAACACGAAAAGGAGCTTTTTACTCAACAACATAACGACCTCGGTTAGCAATAATTAAGGGTATTGTAACGTGCTTGAAGTGATTTCGCATGCACTGTGCGCACAATTTGTGGTTTTACATAATGCGTTAAAAGAACTCTGATAGGAGCAATTTTAGCATGGAAAATATGCTGCCTGGGAACGCTATTATTCGATTATTACATGTGGCGCAGGGTGCCCATTATCACTAATCATCTGGGCAATTCGATCCGCTTCAGCCACCGAGTCGATCGGGCCGATGCGGACACGAAACAGTGGATCCTTCCCAGTTTGGGCAAGTTGAATGGATTTATCAGGAAACAGCGACCGTAGCTTTATTTGTAACTGATTGGCATTGTGTTGACTGGCAAAGGCGCCAGCCTGAATAAATAGAGTATTGAAGCTGGATATTGACGAGCGGTTTGGAGTTTGAGCCGCAGTTTGGTGCTTATCTTTGTTCCAGGTGCGCGGATTAATACTTCGTACTTCAACCAGGCCTGTACCGGTGCTGGCAATGCCTAATTTTTTGGCGGCCACATAAGATAAATCGATAATGCGATTTTGATGAAAAGGCCCGCGGTCGTTTACGCGAACGACAATGGATTTGCCCGTTTTTAAATTTTTAACCTGTACATAGGTTGGTATGGGCAACGATTTATGGGCCGCAGTCATTTGGTACATACTGTAGGTTTCCCCATTGGATGTCTTTTTGCCATGAAAGGCGGTGCCATACCAGGAGGCAATGCCACGCTCGACATAGCCCTGTGAGCTGTTCATAACTGTATAGCGTTTACCAAAAACTTTATAAGATTTCGGGTTGCCGCCTCTGCTTCGTGGTTCAACGCGGGGTACGGCATCCGGGATAGCCGCAACATTGACATGTCGTTTTGGCGCAGCGTCACGTTTGGATCCAAATGTGCAGGCACCTAATGTTACGCTGAGTAGCAAAATGGATGTACTGCGGCGTAAATTGTGATCGTACTTCAGCATAAACAACGACCTTGATTAAGTTTAGCGGGACTCTAATATCTCCAGGCTCAGCTGATATACGGCCAAAGAGTAGAGTGCGCTATGATTATAACGACTTATAACATAAAAGTTATCCCAAATAACCCAATATTCCGGGCCGTCACCACTATCAAGCTCTATCAGATTGCCTTTGATGTCAGTTGGCAATTCGCCAGGTAAGGTCACACCCGCGAGCATGAGTTCATCCTGGCTATATTTGGGTTTAAGTGATTTGGTTAAAATATCTTTATATTTTATTCCGCTAACTTCGACTTTATGAGCAACGGGTTGGCCGGCGGTCCAGCCGTGTCGTTTAAAGTAGTTACCCACGCTGCCCAGTGCATCGGCTGGATTGTCCCAGAGATCCCGTTTACCATCATTGTCAAAATCAACCGCATAGCGTCGAAAACTGCTGGAGATAAATTGAGGCATGCCCATTGCACCCGCATAGGAGCCTTTTTGAGTTAGTGGATCGAAACCTTCCTCTTTGCTCATGAGTAAGTAATGTTTAAGTTCACTGCGGAAGAACTTTGCGCGTGGCGGGTAGGCGAATGCCAGAGTGGCAAGAGAATCAAGGATGGGATAAGTGCCCTTATGTCGCCCGTAACGTGTTTCTACCCCAATGATTGCGACGATGATTTCAGGTTTAACCTGATATTTTTCTGAGACCTGCTTGATGATGTCTTCATTTTCTTTCCAAAATACCACACCACCACGCACCCTGGAACGGGTGACAAAGATAGGACGATATTCATACCAGGGTTTACCTTCGGCCGGGCGGGAAATGGCATCAATAATTGACTGATGAAGTCGAGCTTTGTCAAATAATGCGGTTAGTTCGGCTTTATCAAATTTATGCTCGGCCACCATTTCACCGATAAACCGGTTTATCTCGGTCTTATCTTCAAAAGGGGCGGGTTCCCCCGCAAAGGTAGAATTATTAAAACTAATGAGCACCAATATGGCTAATCCGAATGCTGATATTAAAGGTTTACAACAATACACGCTTAACTCCATTCATTTTTGTTTAACTTGCAATTAACTTCCGATGTGTTTGTATTGACATAAGGATACCGAATCCAGCGGACAACGTCACCATTGATGTTCCACCATAGCTAACCATCGGCAAGGGTATGCCAACTACCGGTAGCAGACCACTGACCATGCCAATATTAATAAAAACATAGATAAAAAAAGTGATGGTGATGGTGCCTGCCAGCAACCGCGAAAAGGTATCCTGTGCCTGAGCGGCGATGATGAGTCCGCGAGCAATAATGATTCCATATATAGAGAGTAGAATGATAGCACCGATCAAACCAAACTCTTCGCTAAAGGCCGAAAAAATAAAATCCGTCTTTCGCTCCGGCAGAAAATTCAGATGAGATTGTGTTCCATTGAGCCAGCCTTTACCGTATAGGCCGCCAGACCCAATAGCGATAGAGGACTGAATAATATGATAACCGGAACCCAGTGGGTCAGATTCTGGATTTAGAAAAGTAAGTACTCGCTTTTGTTGGTAGTCATGCATTCCATAAAACCACAGGACTAACGATGTAGGAATTAATAATATAAAACTGAGAATAATATAGAACCAACGTAGGCCCGCCAGGAATAACACGAAGATTCCCGAGCTGGCGAGCAACAGCGCGGTTCCGAGGTCGGGTTGCTTTGCGACCAGGATGGTGGGAACCAGGATGACCAACAGGACAACGGCTACATGCTTCAGTTTTGGTGGTAAGTGGGCTTCAGATAAATACCAGGCCAGTAACATGGGCAGCGCTAACTTCATTAATTCGGAAGGCTGAAATGTAAAGAAGCCTAAATTCAACCAGCGTTGCGCACCTTTGCCTTCTTCACCAAAGATTAAAACGGCGATTAACATTATAAACGCGATGATGAAAAGCCAGGGACTCCAGTGCCGTAAAGTATCAGGTGACAATTGCGCAACAACAAACATAACAATAAATGCGATAGCCAGTCGAATGAGTTGTTGTTCTACTAATTTATTATTCTGTTCACTTGCGCTGTATAAAACCAGGATGCCAATGATAACCAGTACCAATAAACTTAATAGCAGTGGCAGGTCGATATGAAATCCATGCAGCATACGACGTCCGGCATTGATGCGGGTGGTGTCGGTAAATTCTGATCTGGAAAATCCTTGCATTGATTTCACTTATCGTCTTTTAGTAAATAGGCATCCATCACCTTGCGGGCAATAGGTGCCGCCACGGCCCCACCACTACCGCCATTCTCTACTATGACCGCAATGGCGATCTTAGGTTCATCAGCCGGGGCATAACCGATAAATAAGGCGTGGTCACGGAGTTTTTTTGCAATCTTGGTCTCGTCATACTCTTCGTCTTCTTTTAGTCCAAATACCTGTGCAGTGCCGGTTTTCCCTGCAGTTTTGTAGGGTAGATCCCGGTTTATCTTTCGTGCTGTTCCATAAACACTGTGTACTACATCGGCCATCGCTTTGGTAATGTACTTCCAGTGGGCAGGATTCTTTTTTTCAACTATACCAACGTAGCGGGGTTCCTGGATGGTAATTTCCTCAACGCCCGGTTCACCTATGGCGTGGATGATACGAGGTTTATACATCTTACCATCATTGCTTAATGTTGCTGTGATGTAGGAGAGTTGTAAGGGCGTTGTCAGGGTAAAACCCTGGCCGATTCCGGTAATCAGGGTTTCTCCTGGAAACCAGGGCAGGTTGTAGGCTTTTCGTTTCCATGCCTTTGAGGGTAACAGGCCTGGAGCCTCGCCTCGAATATCGATTCCGGTCTTTTTACCCAAACCAAAACGGGCCAGATATTCGTGCATTCGATCTATTTTAAGTTGTAAGGCAAGATCATAAAAATATACGTCACAGGATTGCACGATAGCTTTTGACATATCTGTTTTACCATGTCCCTGCTTTTTCCAGTCACGATATTTACGGTCATCTGTTTTTAACATGTAGTAACCAGGACAGTTGATATCTTCGTGGCCGGTAACTAAATTATATTCTAATCCGGCCAATGCGATAAAGGGTTTTATGGTTGAACCTGGTGGATATTGCCCGCGGAGTGCACGATTGAATAAAGGTCGATCTGGCGATGTACTCAGAAGTTTATAAGATTTTCTATCAATTCCATTAACAAATAGATTGGGGTCAAAGGTTGGCATGCTAACAAATACCAATACTTCTCCGTTGTTGGGATCAATCGCGACTACTGCACCGTTGTTTCCGGATTCTATAAACGCCTGTTCGGCTGTTTTCTGTACCTCGATATCAATGGTCATATACAGGTCTTTACCTGGCTTGGGTTCTACTTCGGGTGTACGGGTTAAGATTCGGCCCTGCGAGTTGGTTTCGACTCGCTCAAAGCCAACTTCGCCGTGTAAAATATCTTCGTATGAACGTTCAACACCAACTTTACCAATGTGTTTAGTTGCACTATATCGTGCGATATCGAGACGGGTGAGTTCGCGTTCATTAATGCGACCCATGTAACCGATGGCATGCGAGGCGAGTTTACCTTTAGGATATTCACGGGCGAGTTCGGCTTCTATTTTAACACCAGGCAGTCTGTCCAGGTTAACGGCTATTTTGGCCTGTTCAGTTGGATTTAAACGATACCGTAACGTAATACCTTCAAACCGTCGTTTCTTTTTGCGGAGCTTATTAAAACGAATAATTTCATTATCGCTTATGGCGATGAGTTTCTTTAATTCGAGGATAGTCTTGTTGGTATCTCTGGTTCGCTCGGGGATGATTTGCAGGGAAAAACTGGGAATATTCTGTGCCAGTAAAATACCGTTTCGGTCATAGATTAAACCGCGGATTGGCGCAATGGGTAGAATATCCAGACGATTTTTTTCAGATAAGGTGGTGTAATGATCATGATCTATGATTTGAAGAAAAAATAATCGGGTAATAAGCACCCCAAGCAGGATTATAATAATAATGGCCATGACCAACAGACGGTGCTGGAACAGGTGAGTTTCACGGAAGTGATCTTTAATCGTTAATGATGGATGTCGTGCCATGGATGAAGTTTTATCTATCGTTTAGTTGACGCGGTAAATACGTCTTATCCGGCGTAAAAAAATAAAAACCAGTGGCCAGAAGATGGCCGAGGTAAAGCTCGGGGTGATGATTAGCCAGATGTTGGGAGCGCTTCCAGAGATGCCTCTTATCCAGAGTACAATTAAATTGTAAATTATGACGAATACAAAGACAACAATGGCCTGTTGCCAGAAAGGAAAGACGCGCAGACGTAGATGTAAGTGGGATGTTAAAAAGGCGACTAACGCGAGTGCCAGGGCATTTTGTCCAAGAATGGTTGAATTGGTCACGTCTAATAACAGTCCGATCATCCAGCCAAAGCCAACGCTGACTCGTTGTGGCAAGGCCATCGACCAGTAAATTAAAACCAGCACAACCCATTGTGGTCGAATCTCTTCAGCCCAGATTGGTAAATCGATTATGCTGAGCATGAACGCACCAACAAATGACAGGAGAATTATAAATCCACCCTGGCGTTGCGAGATGGCCATTAAGATTCTTCCTCCGGGCCGCGGCAATCACTTTGTTTATTACCACCAAAATTCGGCCATACTAATAACACTTCACGATTTTTATCAAGTTGTGCAGTAGGTTGAACAATGATCCTGGCAAAAGGCAGACTCAGGTTTGTTGTAATGTCGATGACACGTCCAACAGGGTAGCCATAGGGAAACACACAGCCTAATCCGGAAGTAACCAGCAGGTCGTCAACCTTGATATCGACGTTGTTGGGTTGGTGAATGACTTCCAGCCGGTTGTTTTTCGGAATGCCGATAGCGATGGCGCGTAAATTATTTCGGTTGACCTGTATCGGAATGGAATGATTCGCATCGGTAATAATGAGTGCGGTACTGGAAAGCGGGCCAACATGTATGATCTTACCCATAACGCCCTGAGAACCGATAATGGGTTGGCCAATATAGACGTTATGGCTACTGCCTTTGTTAATGACCACCTTGCGGCGAAACGGATCCAGGTCAACGGAAAGTATTTCTGCAATTAAAACTTGTTCCAGCTTATCTTCATATTTTTTAGCCGATTTGAGCAGACCGCGTAAATTAGCATTTTCAGCTTTTAATGAAGCATATTTTTGCAATTTGGCCTTTAATAGCTGGTTTTGAGTTTTTAAGGTCTGGTTTTGGTCTTCCAGAGTGCTATGCGATACCAGTGAACTTGACGCCCATTCTTTTATATCAGTGGGCAGGTTTACCATATACCGTACTGGATCCACTACGATTGACAGGGTCGAGCGGATGGCGTCGGTGGTGTGAAAGCGATGATCCAGAATCATCAGGATCAGCGACAGCATGCTGAAGATCAGCAAGCGCATGGCGAGCGAGGGGCCTTGTTTAAATAGGAGCTTTACGACAATTCTCCGTGTTCGGAATTCTTAACCACGAACAATACCAGAACGAGTGCAGCTTTTTCGTTTTATTCAACCGTAAACAGATCGCCGCCGTATTCGTCGATCATTTCAAGCGCACGGCCGCCGCCACGGGCAACACAGGTCAGGGGTTCTTCGGCGATGATGACTGGCAGGCCGGTTTCTTCCATCAGCAATCGATCCAGATCGCACAGCAGCGCACCACCGCCGGTCAAAACCATGCCGCGTTCGGCGATATCGGCCGCCAGTTCGGGTGGGGTTTGCTCCAGCGCGGTTTTGACCGCACTGACGATCCCGGACAGGGGTTCCTGCAGGGCTTCGAGGATCTCGTTGCTGTTGAGGGTAAAGCTGCGGGGAACACCTTCGGCTAAATTTCGACCACGTACTTCCATTTCGCGGACTTCATTGCCGGGGTAGGCCGAGCCAATGGTTTGTTTGATGCGTTCGGCACTGGATTCGCCGATCAACGAGCCGTAATTGCGACGCACGTAATTAATAATGGCCTCATCGAAGCGATCGCCGCCGATTCTTACCGACGCCGAGTACACGATTCCACTGAGCGAGATGACCGCCACTTCGGTGGTGCCGCCGCCGATGTCCAGTACCATTGAGCCACTGGCCTCCGAGATGGGCATGCCAGCACCAATCGCCGCCGCCATCGGTTCTTCGATTAAAAATACTTCACGGGCGCCCGCGCCCGCTGCCGATTCACGGATCGCACGACGTTCAACCTGGGTCGAGCCACAGGGCACACAGATCAACACACGCGGGCTGGGGCGAAAAAAGCGTGCCTCGTGCACCTTGCGGATAAAATGCTGCAACATCTTCTCGGTCACGGTAAAGTCGGCAATAACGCCATCTTTCATAGGGCGAATCGCGACAATATTGCCGGGCGTACGTCCCAGCATGCGTTTGGCCTCACCGCCGACGGCGGCGATGGATTTGGGGCCACCTGGGCCACGTTCCTGACGGATAGCGACGACAGACGGTTCATCTAGTACAATCCCCTTTCCGCGGACGTAGATGAGAGTGTTGGCGGTGCCCAGATCAATGGACACATCGTTGGAGAACATACCGCGGAAACTTTCGAACATAGTGAACTCTACTTTTGATTAGTGTTGGGCCAGTGGTACTTATTAATACTATATAAATAGATACGCTACTTTAATCAACCCGCGGAGATTGAGCAAGCAGGACGTTGAAATTACTTGAATTCTTGCTCCCAAGTTCACATATGAGTAAATCAATGAAAAAAGCGAAAATGAGGTCAGAATGTCACTGGACAGCGAAGAGATTAAAAAGATAGCCAATCTGGCGAAGCTTCAGATCGAGGAATCCGATATCCCCGGCTATGCCAAAAACCTGTCCAGTATCCTGGAACTGGTTAAACGGATGGATTCGGTGAACACGGATGAGGTGACGCCGATGGCTCATCCCTTAGATGCAGTGCAACGCCTGCGTGTGGATGAAGTGACTGAAGCAGATCAACGCGAACACTTTCAGGAACATGCGCCGAAAGTCGAAGATGGTTTGTTTCTGGTGCCAAAAGTCATCGAGTAACACCGCTACTAATAAGATGAACCGTATCATTTCTGCACCTTATGAACATAAGCTTTGCGGGAAGATATGTTAGGAATAGATTCCCCTCTGCAGGGGAAATGTGCCCCGAGGGTATGACGAGAAGAAAATGAGTTTACATACAAAAACACTAAAACAATTATCCGATGAATTACAAAACAAAAAAGTTAGTAGCGTTGAGCTAACCGAGCACTTCCTGACTCGCATTGAAAAATTCGATGGCGAGCTGAACAGTTTTGTTACCGTAACAAAAGAGCACGCCCTGTCACAGGCTAAAAAATCGGATGCGGTTATCGCCAAAGGTGAAGCCGGCCCACTAACCGGAATCCCTGTCGCACAAAAAGATATTTTCTGCACCGAAGGCATCCGAACCAGTTGTGGTTCGAAGATGCTGGATAATTTTATCTCGCCCTACAACGCCACGGTTATCGAAAAGTTCAATGCGGCCGGGAGTGTGATGCTCGGAAAACTCAACATGGATGAATTTGCGATGGGATCATCCAACGAAACCAGTTTTTATGGGCCGGTCAGTAATCCCTGGAACACCGATTGCGTGCCCGGTGGTTCATCGGGTGGTTCAGCCTCTTCGGTCGCGGCACGTCTAAGCCCGGCCGCAACCGGAACCGACACCGGCGGTTCAATTCGTCAACCGGCCTCGTTATGTGGTATTACCGGTTTAAAGCCAACCTATGGTCGGGTTTCACGTTACGGCATGGTCGCGTTTGCTTCCAGTCTGGATCAGGCCGGGCCAATCACCCAGACCGCTGAAGACGCCGCGATGTTATTAAATGCCATGGCCGGTTTCGATGAAAAAGATTCAACCAGTGTCGAAAAAGACGTGCTCGATTACACCGCTGATCTGGGTAATAATCTAAAAGGTTTGAAGATCGGTTTACCAACAGAATATTTTGGTGAAGGTCTGGACAGTGCGGTTGGCGATGTGATCAATGCGGCCGTCGAACAATATAAAAAACTCGGTGCCGAAATAGTTGATATTGAATTACCGAATACGGGTTTGTCGGTACCGGCCTATTATGTGGTCGCGCCAGCAGAATGTTCTTCGAATTTGTCACGCTTTGATGGCGTTCGTTTTGGTTATAGATGCGAAGACCCGGTCGATTTAGAGGATCTCTATAAACGTTCCCGTGGTGAAGGTTTTGGGCCGGAAGTGAAACGACGCATTATGATTGGTGCCTATGTGCTATCGGCCGGTTATTACGATGCCTATTATTTAAAAGCACAAAAGGTTCGGCGCTTGATCAGTGATGATTTTAAACAGGCATTTAAAAAAGTAGATGTCATTATGGGCCCCACCTCGCCGAATGTGGCCTTTAACAAGGGTGAGCGTAACGATGATCCGATTGCCATGTATTTATCGGACATTTACACCATTGCCACCAATCTGGCGGGTTTACCGGGCATGTCCGTCCCCGCCGGTTTCGCTCATAAGCTGCCGGTGGGTTTGCAGATCATTGGTAATTATTTCGACG
>QILH01000034.1 GCA_003233255.1 Gammaproteobacteria bacterium
CACTCACCAGACTGCGGCGCATACGATTGAGTGACATAGCCAGGCGAGATATCTCATCCTTACCCGTTTGCGCATAATCCGGGGCCGCGAAATTTCCCATACTGACATCTTCGGCAATATTTGACATGTTTATCACCGGCTTAATGACTATCGCATGTAACAAATAATTCAAGATCAGAATGATCGCGATAAATACACCACTAATCGACAAAATAAACGCTTTGAAGGTCGTCATCGCCCGTTCCAACGGCAATGACATCGGGATATTCACAATCTGTGCGCCAACCACTTCATTTACCTTCCAGCCAAACCCATTTGACCGACCATAACGAGCCAGCATTGTTTCGGGTGCATCCTCGATCTTGCCATGACATACCAGACATTTTTCATTTTTAATCTGTATTGGCCGAGCCAGGTACAGGCTTCGCCCCGTCGCCGTATTATGTTCACCGATCAGTTCCGTACTGTTACTGTTATTTCTAAAATGCTCAACAATGGACGTTTCCCAATCGGTTGCGCGTGAAGAAGGGTTGGTTGGGTTGAGCGTGGCTTCTTTATAACTGTATTCAGGATACCGTAAGCGTAATTGTTCTATATTACGGGTCGCCGCATAGGCCGGAACGGTTTGCGGTAGAAAATTTTCTTTTAATTGCTCGGTCAGTAATGGCCTTATCTCATTAACCGTATAATATCGTATCGATAATGCGCTCTCCATCATTAAACTGGCCTGTTGCAACACTTCCTCACGGGCATTGTTCTGCAACATTTTAAATGAGATAAATCCGGTTACCGTTATGCCAACCAAAAACGTAAGCAACATTGCTAAATTAAATTTTAATCGTAATCCCATATTCGCTCCCGTTTATTTATTTTTTTCATCCAGACCCAGTTTCTTTAAAAAAGTTTGTTTTTCTTTATCCGTCTCAAGTTTTTCGCTTAATGCCGTAACCAGATTGTCGTATGTAGCGTGCCGTTGCATCGCTCGCTTTAACAGTGCAGACGCAATCGGCCCGACATGATATCGAAACGCCTCTTCTATTCTAGCCGCTTCCTGTGGTGATATCTCGGTAACCATATCCTGTGTTGTACTGGATAAACTATTTGGATTTTGCAATTTTTTATGAACTCGACTAATGAACTTTTGTTTTTGCTCATCATTATCCAGTTTGCTGGCGAGTGTGTTTAATAATTTATCCAGATCATCGGTCAGCGCGGCTTCTTTTTTAACAACCACGATCGCAATCGGGCCAAGATAACGGGTAAATACCTTTGCGATTAGATCGAGTTGATTTTGATCCCAGCCGGTTTTGACCGTATTCATGATCGGAATACGATGTCCGGTCTGTGCAGACTGTTCCTGCAACTCATCATCGGCAAATAACTGATGAATAAATTCATCGGCATCCACACAGCGATCATCCACATTGCGTGCCAGTGATTTTTTTAATAACGGCAACAAACTGGCGGGGATATCAAGCGCAAAATCCGGCTCGCTATTGATGATCGCATACACCATGGCATAGGAATTCTCGCCACTAAAGGCACGTTTGCCGGTCAACATTTCGTATAAGACGGCACCCAATGCCCAGATATCGGCACGGTGATCGACCGGTGAGCCCATTAACTGCTCGGGCGACATATAAGCCGCCGTGCCAACACTGACCCCGGTGCCGGTCATATCGGTACCCGCCATTTTTGCCACACCAAAATCCAGGATCTTGACCGCGCCATCATTGGTCAACATTATATTGGCGGGTTTGATATCGCGATGTACGATCTGGTTTTGATGCGCAACTTTCAAGCCCTGCGCCACGTCATGAATAATATTGATTGCATCGGTGTGCGTCAGTGTGCCGTTTTTAATGGTGTCGGCCAGGGTATTGCCATCGTAGAAGGGGATCGCCATATACAACTGACCGTCATCCAGCTCACCCACATCGTAAACACCACAAATATTGGGATGATCCAGTCGTGACGCCGCCTTCGCTTCGTTAATAAATCGTTCACGGGCAATCTTGTCGCCCACCATATTCAGCGGCAGGCATTTCAGCGCGATATGGCGATTCAGGCGCGTATCCTGAGCCTTGTAAACCACCCCCATTCCGCCCACCCCGATCCGTGCCTCTATATAATAGGGGCCGACTGTTTTGCCAATTAGCGAGGGAATCACCTTGTTAGACGTTATCGTACTACCGGCTCCACCAGCACTGCTTTGCTGATGACGATCCAGCATCGTGGTGACCGCAGAAAGCAGGGACTGATCATCACCACACGCTCGGGCAAGAAAAGACGTGCGCTCATCTGGCGGGAGACGAAGTGATGCATCAAATAACTTCTGTACTTCTTGCCAGTGGCTGGCCTGCATGCTGATCTGCCCTTCCGTTAAATCCTAAGTATAGTAAGGTTTTTATATTATTTTAGTCTATTTAACAAGCCACACACTGACAAATTGACGTACCAAATCATGGCAAATTCATCGGTTCTGACAACGCTCAATCGCGGCCAATAGTGTTTCACCATCCGCATAGCGATCTTTTGCGTCTTTTTGTAACATTTTATCGATTAGCGTCTTCACGCAAGCCGGTAAACGCTTGCGTAATTGGTTAATGGGTTTTTGTCGCTTGTTGGTGATCTGGAATACCAGTGCCGGCAATGAATCGCCCTGAAACGGCAGTTCACCGGTGATAAGTTCATACAAGGTTACCCCGAGAGAAAAGAAATCAGAGCGTCCATCCACTTTTTTCCCTGAGATTTGTTCGGGCGACATATAACAGGGTGTGCCCAATGCGGTGCCGGTTTTGGTGGTACTGTCATCAACGATTCGGGCAATACCAAAATCCGTGATCTTTATGGTATCACTCTCGGGTAAATACATAATATTCGCCGGTTTGATATCACGGTGCACGATACCTTGTTCATGCGCATATTGCAGCGCGCTGGTCACCTCCCATGCCACATCCAGCACCCAGTTAATTTTTGGTTTTTTGTGGTGCTCGGCGTATTTTCCCAGATCCTCGCCATCAAGATATTCCATCGCCATATACGTCAGATCATGTTCCTGGCCTGCATCGTAAACGGTCACAATATGCGGATGACTTAACTTACCGGCTGTTTCGGCTTCACGGAAAAAACGCTGCAACACATCCTGCAAATTGCCGCCGTCAAAGGATTCGGCCAGTGACAGTGTCTTGATCGCCACCGTGCGATTGATTTTCGGGTCAATACCTTTATAGACTACACCCATTGCCCCTCTACCGATTTCTTCCTGGATCTCATAACGTCCCAGCACCGGCTTACTATCCAGACCGTCAACGATTAATGACCCTGTGGTTCGAACCGCCACCGCATCATCTGCCTGCTCAATGCGTTGCTTGCGTTGTTGCACATCACGATAATTCTTATCGTGGTCGATAATTAAATCATAGGCATTAGCCGCTCGATCATAATGCCGCTTTTTTTCAAAATCCTGGGCCAGACTGTAGGCCAGATCCAGGGCAGCAGCATCGAAAATTTTCGTCTCGCGCAATTTCTCCATGGCCTGACCAATCTGTCCCTGGGACTGCAGGGCCATGGCCAGTTCTCTGTTTGAGTTTGCCAATTGCTGTTGCAAAACTTCATGGTTACGCGTGAGATAAAAATAAAATGCAAAAATAATATATACGATAAAAAACAATATAACGGGCGTCATCAAATCCACCCAGACATTATCACTCATCAGCAAATAGAACTCAGTCGCAAGGGCAGCAAAGGACAATACCGTTAAAACAAGTGCTGACAAAATTTGGGGAACATTAGGCAATACAAAAATAAAAAGTAAAACAAACAGGATGATTAATCCCCACTGAAGTGAATGCGACCAGTCTGGACTAGCGTAAAGATCCCCATTAATAATCGCCGCACTCAGGTTTCCTACTACTTCGGCCTTACTTAACGGCACGCCCGCAGGTGATGAGTAATAATCAGCATGCCCCTGTGTAGACACACCTATGATTACTATCTTGTTTTTTACTTGTTCCGCAGCGAACTTATTATCCAGCACCGTATGCGCAGACAATTTTCTAAAAGTCGAGGCATTCTTATTAGTATAAAATATTGGCCGTGCATGTAACTGTTGATCGGTATTAATAAGTTTATCGCCAAGTTTAACTTTATTGTGATCAAGTTTTAGTTTTTTAATCCCAATGTTCAGGTGTCTGGCCGCTAATACCAATGCCAGTGATGGATAGAGTTGATCATTGAATTTAATAAATAAAGGTAGACGAAGCATATCTGTATCGGAACGTAAACCGATATTATCAAACCCCAGTGCCGTTGAATTATGAATAAATACTTTATCCGGGTGGCGCACCCCTTTGGCAACCGGCACATCAACAGAATTAAGCCCACTAAGACTCAAACTACCCCAGCTAATACTTTTGTCGTTCTGATCAGTATTATTAAAACTACGCTCAGACTGATAAAACCGAATCGGTAATAAAACATGTCTGGATTTTTTCAATGCCCTTACCAACTGCTGAGCAGGATCAAGTGCGCGTTCTGCAGCACGCAAACGACGCCGAATTTCGCGTGCCTGTTTACCAGAGTTTTTTTTCACATAGTCCTGTAGCTCTGACAATTTTTCCAAACCGGATGGTTGTGCGGCACGATCAAGCGCCATCAGTAACACCACTGCACTGGGTTTTGCCGCAGACAAATTATCAATCATTTGTGCTATATAATCGTATGACCATGGCCACGCACCGACTTCATCTATCGACTGATCATCAATCGAGACTATCGTGATAAAATCAGTATCTTCGGATTTTACCGGCTTTAATCCGGTTCCTAACTGATAACTCATCACCCCGAGCTGTTGTATTGGCGTAGGTTGTACTGCAAATAAGACCGTCATAATCAAAACCAGTACTGCACTGACGGCCATTTTTTTATTGAATTTTATTTTCATTAAACGGATAACGCCCTAGTTGCCCGTTTCATTATTCGAGTCATTTGTCTGGGGCAGTTTAATTAAGCCGATTTTATACGCATTTTGTACGCATTCGCTGCGGCTTTTAGCATGCAATAAGCGAAATAACGCCGACATGTGTGACTTCACCGTATGTTCAGTTAAACTCAGAACCAGCGCCACATCTTTATTGGAGTGGCCTTGTGCCACCAACTTTAATACCTCGCGCTGACGTCGTGTCACCCCAACGTTATTAGTTCCAGACTCATCTGAGCTTAGTGTTGATTTATTACGCTGTGCCTGTAATCGCGCTACTGGCGTTTGCAAGTCGACCGGGATATAAATATCGCCGGCCATCACCTGTTGCAATGCACTCAACATCGCCTCGGCCCCATGGGACTTTGGAATAAACCCCACCGCTCCGGCCTCGAGTACTTTTACCACGTCGTCCACCGACTCAGTGGCAGAAACCACGACAACGGGGGTAGTATAATTTTGTTCCTGTAAGCCAGCCATAAAAGCGATACCATTCATACGCGGCATGTTGATGTCCAGTAACACCAGTTCAATATCGGCATTTGTTTCCAGCAGACGCATCGCTTTGAGTGGATCAGCCTCTGGTAATAACTGAACCCCATCCTGCAGGCGCTGGACAACGAGACTGATTCCATCCAGAAACAATTGATGGTCGTCAATAATTAGTATCTTCATGATGTTACTCGCCTATGCATTCAGTCTATTATAGCTTATTGATATAACATACTATTATAAAATTCATCTCTATATTAGACCACCTCAATTCTTTCTCCTGACAGGAGAAATTTCATACTTTTAGCTGATTGCATTACCCATATCGGGATCCTAAACTAAGTAATAACAGACTAAACGGCAAATAGAATTCATTATCTATATTAGAACTTTGCAGGAGACAATACATGAACACCCAGCGTAAAAATATTCGTGGCCAGGGCATGACCGAATACATCATCATTGTTGCTTTAATCGCCATTGCCGCCATCGCCGTCTATTCATTGTTTGGCGATACCTTACGTAGCCAGACCGGCAACATTGCCGCCACCTTATCGGGTGGTGACGCCGATCATCAGGCAACCCAATCCAAAGGTGACTCCGCCAAAACGAAAGGAAACGAGGACGCCGGACTCGATAACTTCGATCAGAAGAATTAACGCCTAACATCAGGAAGTTCCTGCACGCCAGGTATGGCGTACCCAATAGTAAAAATAAATGGTTTGTCACGCCAGGGCAGGTTTTGGCCTCAAATAAGAGAACAACATGAAAAGAGACTGTATACAGATATCAAAACGACAACGTGGTCAGGCCATGGTGTTGGTTGTGGTCTTTATCGTCGTTGTCCTGACTGGTTTTCTTGTGTTGTTTAACACCGGTCAGTTAACCCGGCAGAAAATGGAAATCCAGAATGCGGCCGATGCCGCAGCCTATAGTGCCGCGCTACTCTATGCTCGTCAGTTAAATTTTATGGCCTATACCAATCGGGCCATGATTGCCAACGAAGCGGCAATCGGCCAGTTTTCAGCTTTCGCAGCCTGGGCCATGAAATATCATCTAGGTGCAACGGAAAATACCCCCTCATTACGAGCACTGCGAGTTACCTTAAACGCCATCCCTATCGTGGGTTCTGCCCTGGCCACCGGAGTACTGGGCTTTATTACCTCGGTACCAAAAGCATTTAATCCCCCTACTCGATTAATTGGCCGGGCAATGGCTTTCATTGGACGCGGACTGACTCGAGTGAATGGAACCTTGAATTTTGTTTACGGCTATTTTAACTGGGCGATGCGCGGCGCGACGCTGGTCGCACAAACACAAAGTGTACCGGCGATAATCGAGGCCAATGCGCAAGGTGCCAAACTCTCTAATTTCGGTGCGTTGGCATTAGCATTAAGTCTTGCCGAACAGCACCGGAAATTTTTATATCAGGCTGACCCAAAAGGCAATCGCCCACAGGATGAACGGGGCAAGAGGCGTTTTGTCGCCCTGGTGAATGATGCACGTGATGACTGGACGCGAGTACGTCAACGAGAGGATTTGATTGCCAGTTGGCAGGAATCTTTTGCGGCATCAGTCGAACTACCCGACTGGCTAGGGGGGGAAGACTTCACCATATTCGGAATTTCATTTGATATTGATGCCGGCTGGCCGAATGAAGGGGGCACCGCAATGCGATTATTAGGCAACAACGAAGAACCGGGTTGGTCCTCGATCGATACCATTGCCTTCGGCGTGAATGGAAGCATAGAAGTCGATATTTTAGGTTCTGACTTCCTGTTTGATTTGTTCGGTATAGAAAAACCGGTTCTACCATTGGACTGGTTACAGGTTTCAGAAGGCGGTGCCGCGCACGAGCGAATAGAACGAGGCAATAGCCGGCTTGGTCGCGCTAATGTGCCAGGCTGGAGTAGCGGTGCGTATGGCGTGGATGAAAATGGCGATGGTGGGGTAAACTTTGATCTACCGCCGATACCATTAAACCCCGCTTTTGATGCGACCTTATTTGGCTATCAGCCCATCAGTCGAGATCATCTCGGCCTGCCGCCCTTTCAGGATATCGATCCGAATAACTATGCCGGAGCCAACAAGGCCCCCGTTTTCCTGGTCGGTGTGCGTATGGATACAGGCGATATTAAAACCAGTGATAATTTCCCAAATGCCCCAACCGAAAATTTTGCACTGCAAACACAGGGTGCCGGTTTAATTAACGATGCGTATGAAGGCAACATGAGCAATATTGTCGAAGATCACTTCCGCCGTTTTTTAAGAGGTTACATCGATCAACGACTTCCTGAATTCAACCCACCGTCGGTGCCTGGCGTACCAAACATAGACAATTTTGCTGACAGTATTATTGATCGCTTTGTTAATCAGGTCTCTAGCCAGATCAATACCGTCGCGAATGTCCTGCTTGAACCCGTAGAAGACATTATCGGTTCAAATCAAGCCGCAGCTTTTAGTCTGGCGGCCGCACGGGTTTATTATGAAAATCCACAAGATGAAAATGAAGCCGGTAGCACCTTTAACCCCTACTGGAACGTCAGTCTGCAAACGGTCGATGACAATATACGAAAATGGTCACTGGCCAGCCAGGATCCACAATTCCGCACCGCGCTTTCCTATCTTGTTTTTTCTGAATTTAGTGCCGATCGCAGAGAGGTCAGCGGAATTGACGGCTATCAAGGCAATCTTGATGCGTTTATTGGTGAGCCGGGTAACCCCGCCGCATACCGGGCTCAATAAGTTATGTACACCACCATATTAAAAGAGCAAGACGGCCAGGCGATGACGGAATTTTCGATCACCGCGATGTTTTTGCTGGTGCCGTTATTTCTAATTATTCCTTTAGTGGGTAAATACATCGATATCCGTCACAGCACGGTACAAACCGCGCGCACCATGGCCTGGGAACGCACCGTCTGGTTTGAACAGCAAAACTGGCCACGCGATGCCGGACGTGCCCAATATCGATCCGAAAACGACATTGAACAAGTCGCAATAAATCGTAATCTGGCGAATACGGAGGTAGCATTTCTTTCATCTGACTGGCGTACCACCATCGATACGAATGTTCTCAATCTTCACTGGCGGGATCACGGTAATAATCCGTTACTGTCGGCCGAATCAAGCCGAGCCGGTATCGATCTACAATCGCAAAAGCGTACCAGTCAGGTCGCCAGCTCTTATTATATTCTCGATGGTATTCAGCAGGTTGAAGACGGCATCAATGCCGTTATTGATCGGGGTGAGTCCGTAATGAACAGTACCGCTGGCGTGCTCGGACTATCGTTGCCGAATGTTGGCGATGTTGATATTTTCAGTAAGTTCAACAACGAAGCCTACTATACACCTGAAGCCAGAATCCCGGTGAACAACATTTCTAACCTGGCCCGCTTTGGGGGCAGCATTTCACCTTTAGCGAACATAAATCTGGTGATGCAGGGTAATGCCGCGCTGATTACCGATGGTTGGAGCGCAAGAAACAATGAACAGTTCATCGCCTGGAGTGAAGACTTTTTACCAACCAATCAATTAAAGCCTGTATTTGATCCGATCCAACGCGCGGTCTATTCCATTCAGGATCCCCTTTTTGGAATTCGCATCGCACCCCGTACCGGCCCGGGCATTCTACAATTTGGCGAAGTGAATACCAGCGCAGTCCCCGCTAGCAGTGTCGAGCCGGATTGTCCCGGAGGCTTGTGCAGTTATGAATAAATTTTTTCAATTCCTTTTTGCTGCGGCACTGCTTTGCGTTCAATCTATGGCAATAGCCGGTTGGCCGAATGTACCTGAACCTCCGAGGGCAAGCCTGACCCCGTTTGCAGGCAATGTAAATTACAACGGCCTGAATATGCGCAGCTGGATGTTTAAATCCGCCAGTTCGGTCGAACAAGTTCTGGAATATTATCGAAACAAATGGGTCGACCAACAGATAGTTGAAAACCGTTATGCACAATGGCAGCAGATCAGTAATAAAAAAGGTAAATATTTTATTACCATCCAGGTTCAGGATGGCCCGATCAAGGGCTCTATCGGACGAATAAATATTTTAGAACTGGATGCCAATGCCAATACAACAAAACTCGCGCATGACGTGCCCATGTTATCTAGCTCTGAGGTCTTAAACGATATTAAGTCTACTGACAAACTCTATGCGGCACGCACTGTTGCGCTGATAAACAGCTTTTCCTTATCCAGCAATGTTCAGTTTTATAGCGATCATTATCGAGCAAACGGCTGGGGGTTAGTACAAAATAATCCAGTGGAAGGCAAAGCCCACCTGCTGATTTTTAAAAAATCATCTCATGAAGTTACGATCATGATCAACAGCAAACAAAATGAAACGGCGGTATTTATTAATCAGACGAATGTCCGCGGGTGGTTAAATTGATGATGCTAAACCGCTTCCGTAAACGACATAAGGGCCAGGCCAACACGGAATATATTGTCGTAGTCGGAGCATTGGTTGCAGCCCTGATCGTAGATGTACCGGGAACCGATCGTTCCGCGATAGAACATCTTAGCGATGTTATGAAAAGAAACTACACGGGATACTCTTATGCCATCTCGATTTCCGAGTTACCCGATAGAAATGAAGAAAATGACAACTAAACGAATTAACGAAAAGAAACAGGTAGACGAATTATGAGTATAACAAACAAAGCGGGCTCATTGATTGGCGTAATAAAAGCAAACAAACCTTTACGCCTGCTGTTGATCGCCATTGGCCTGGCCGTACTGGCGGCCTTTCTTGCCATGAAATATCTTGAATTGCGTGAAGAACAACTCAGGAATGCCTATTTGCGTTCGGATGAACAGACTATCAAGGTCATTGTTCCCAAACAAAACCTGCCCGCAGGCAGCATCATTAGTGGCAATAGCGTTGCCGCCAGGGAGGTTCCTGCCATGTATGTACACCAGACGGCGATTCGTCCTTCTGATTTCAACCAGATTAAAGGCCGACGCATCATTACTGCCGTTAAAAAAGGCACGCCCTTACTCTGGGATCATGTGGCTGGCAGCAAACGTAATGATTTTTCTGACGTGCTTGGCGAAGGCCGTCGTGCGATTACCGTACAGGTTGATCAAATAAATTCTTTTAATGGCATGATCGAACCCGGTAACGAGATTGATCTGTATGTCACCATGCCCGCAAAATATGTTGGCGGAAAAGACGACGATGCGATCTTCCCGATTATCCAGAAAGTCATGGTACTGGCGACAGGACGACGGCTGGATCCAAAAACTCAGGCAACAATGAATGTTGCCTACGGCGTCCGCCGGGAACCCAGTTTTAACACCGTTACCATTGACGTTTTGCCCAAAGAAGCGGCACTGGTATTTGCTGCGCAATCAGCCGGTTCATTAAGTGCCCTGCTGCGTAATCGCGAAGATATCGGTATCGCAAAATTTGGCCACATGACACCCGATCAATTGTTTTCTATCGCACAAAAAATCGCCCAGGAAAAAGCAATAAAGGCTCAGCAGGAACGAGCCCGAGCCAACCCGGCAAAACCATTGCCCGTCGTTCGTGATAAAGACGGCAACATAATAGGTATCGATGATGGCAACGGTAACCTGATCGATCCCAACACCGGCGAGATCATTGCTAAAAAGAATCCTGATGGTAGTTATTCCACAGCAGACGGAATGAATCTTGGTAAAGCTTCGGCAACCCCCATGAGTAAGGAAGAAAAACAACAGATTGGTTTAACCGAGGAACGACTCAAAGAGCTTGGGCTACCACCATCACCGGACTCGACGACGCCAGGCACTGGAGCGGGCGAGTTAGCAGATGACTATACAATACAGGTACAAACCTGGTTGGTAGAGTATTTATCCGGCGGCAACAGCAAAAATGGTGTCGCTATCGTACAAAAAGTTCCAGTGCAGTAAGCGCTGTATAACCGGACTGGAGAAAAACAATGATCCCTCAAACTATAACAAAGAGAAAAACCATGCTGCGACTTAGCTGGATGGTCATGTTCCTGCTTAGCTCGTCGTTAAGTTGGGCCGCACCAAAGAGCCAGACACTTAACTTATATATCGGTTCTGTGAAGGTAATGAAGATTCCAAATATAGAACGGGTCGCGGTGGGAAATAGCAAGCTGCTGTCGACTTCACTTACCACAAAAGGACAATTGATTATTTTACCGGAAAAATACGGTGAAACTACGATCCATATCTGGGGGAAACCCGGCTGGGAACGAAAATTACGGGTCAAGATATCTAAAAACAATCCAACGTCAGCCGTCTCTGAAATCAGGTCATTATTACAGGATTCCGTCAATCTGAATGTTCGCGCGGTCGGTGGGCGCCCGGTCATTGATGGTCTGGCTAGCGTGGCCGATAAAAGTCGTCTGGATATCATCAAGAAAATCTACCCTGATGCCATCATCATGGCCCGCCCTTCTAATGTAACGCGCGAAAAGATGATCCATATGAAAGTTCAAATCACCGAATTCTCAACCAGCGCACTTGAAGAACTCGGGATTGACTGGCGAACCTCAATTAATGGGCCCGCCTTAGGTTTTGCCGGCAATAGAAAAGAAAATCCCGTGTTTAGAGTCGATGGCAGCAGTGACGATGCACCGGGGTATGCCGCCAGCCTGCCGGTTCAGTTCAATGGTTCAACATTTGGATTTTTTGGTATTGCAACTGAAATTACCTCACGCATAAACTTTCTGGTCGCAAACGGGGATGCCTTAACCCTGGCCTCACCCAATCTCACCGCACGCAGCGGGGGTGAAGCTGAGTTCTTATCTGGTGGTGAAATTCCAATTGTGAATGAGTTCGCAAATGGATCCAGTGTTGAATATAAAGAATATGGCATAAAATTAAAAATCAATCCTTCGGCTGATAATAACGGAAATATAACCGCCCGAGTTGAAACCGAAATAAGCGCCATTGACACCGCAACGAGCGTTAAAGGAATACCCGGCTTTTTAAGCCGGAAAACATCTGCAGACTTATCCATGAAAGATGGCGAAACTATTGTTATCTCCAAATTAATAAACTCAGACCTTGGCAAAGATAGCAGCGGTATTAAATACCTGAGCAGTATCCCTATTCTGGGCTCATTATTCAAAAGTAAGAACTTACGCGACAAAAAAACTGAGTTGGTTATTTTTGTCACCCCCAGCGTTATCACGGCTGACTCGGCTATTAATAAAGAATCATTAGCTGCACACGAACATTTAATAAATCGATTCAAGCAAGCCACTGATTATAAAAGCTGGGCGGATGAGGATTCACCTAACGGCGACTTACTGGATTAACCCCTATGTTTGATATTATTGTTGAAACGAATAAAGGAACGCCCGTCAATAATCTACGGTGTGTATTAAATCGTTGTACGATTGGTAAAGGTCGTGACAACCTTGTGCAACTACGTGGCTGGAGTATTGGCAATATTCATACAGAAATCACCCAGACTGCAGACGGTTTATTTGTCGAACATAAAAACGACAGTGGCCATACCCTGGTCAATAACAACAAACTCCAAGCTAAACATGGCCCGCTGACAGAAGATGATGTTATTGAAGTTGGAAATTATCATATCCGGCTTGACGCTTCAAAATATGCAGAACATGAAGAAACTAAACGTAAAATGCAAAGCAAGGACATCCTGAATACACAGGAAATAAGGAATGTTAAAAGTATTTTTCGTGACGAGTTATTACTATGGCGTAAACATGTGCATCAGGAATTGCTGAACAATATGGACCTGAAACGGACTGATGTCGGCAATATGAGTGAAAAGCAATTACGCGAAAACGTACAGGCGATGATCCAGGAAATACTGGATAGTCTTGGCGATGAGCTACCAGAACATATCAATCGCGAAACATTGGCTAAAGATGTCCTCAATGAAACCGTAGGACTGGGGCCGTTAGAAGATATTCTGGCTGATGAGACCATTACTGAAGTCATGGTGAATTGTTTTGATGACATTTATATAGAACGCGACGGAAAACTGCAATCTACCGATGTCATATACTCCGATCATGATGCGGTGATGGCCACCATTGAACGCATCATCTCACCACTGGGTCGTCGCATAGACGAAAGTTCCCCGATGGTAGATGCCCGCCTGAAAGACGGTTCACGCGTAAACGCAATTATTCCGCCATTGGCATTACGCGGCCCTTGCATTACGATTCGAAAATTTTCTAAAAAGAAATTATCCGCTAAAGATATTGTTTCGTTTGGCGCAATCAGTATGGAGATGATGGACTTTTTAAAAATCACCGTTGAGAGCAAGCAAAACATTATTATTTCTGGCGGTACGGGTTCGGGTAAAACAACCCTGTTAAATGTTTTGTCTAACTACATCCCCAAAGGTGAACGCGTTATCACCGTAGAAGATGCCGCTGAATTAAAACTTCAACAACCTCACCTGGTCTCGCTGGAATCGCGCCCTCCTAATATAGAAGGTAAAGGACAAATCACCATACGGGATCTGGTACGTAACTGTTTGCGTATGCGCCCAGATCGAATTGTCGTCGGTGAGTGTCGTGGTGCCGAAGCACTGGATATGCTGCAGGCAATGAACACCGGCCACGAAGGATCATTAACAACCGCGCACGCCAATACGCCGCGAGATATGTTGTCGAGACTGGAGGTCATGGTACTGATGGCAGGAATGGAATTGCCTATTCAGGCTATTCGAGAGCAAATTTCATCAGCTATCGATATCGTTGTACAACAAAGTCGTTTTCCAGATGGTAGCAGAAAGATTACTCATATCAGCGAGATCACGGGCATGGAAAGCGGCACGATCCAGATGCACGATATCTTTCGTTTTAAACAAGATGGCTTCGATGATGATGGACGCGTGACGGGTAATTTCATTCCAACCGGCCAGGTGCCGGAATTTTACGAACAATTACGTGCGCGCGGCCTGCAGGTTGATATGAACATCTTCAATTAGAGATAAATATATGATCGAATACGGACTCTATTTTACCACTCTTACTCTGATATTTTTAACTTCGGCCATTATTGCCTGGTTATTGATCCAGAGCCTTGGACGATACTGGCAGGAGTATAAAGACACCTTTACTGAAAGCACATCCACTGGCATGGCCGATATGTTTATGTTCGTCGACCCACAGCGCTTATTTTTAATCAATATCGGTGGCATTATCCTGGTGCCCCTGCTCACCTGGTTAATCAGCCGCGATGTCATTATGACCGTCAGCGCGGCTATCGGCATGGCTTTATTGCCATCGATGATCTACAAAACCTTACGCAAACGGCGCTTAAAAAAATTCGAAGCACAACTGCCGGATGCCTTCATGATGATCTCGGCCAGCCTGCAAGCCGGAGCCAGCCTGAATATGGCCCTGGAGGGATTAATTAAAGAACAGCCGGCGCCATTAAGTCAGGAATTTGAACTCTTAGTCAGGCAACAACGTATCGGCGTTGATCTTGAAACGGCCTTAAGTAATATGGAAAAACGTATGCCGTCGGCCGACTTTATCGTCGCAACCTCGGCCATCAAGATCGCACGAGAAGTCGGTGGCAATCTGATTGAAGTGATGGAAACCCTCGCAGATACCTTACGTCGCAAGGCCGCAATGGAAGGAAAAATCGAAAGTTTAACGGCACAGGGAAAACTTCAGGGAAAGGTGATGACCGGACTTCCTATCCTGCTAGGTGTTATATTATTCCAAATGGAACCCGAGGCAATGGGTAAGATGTTTACCACCCCGATGGGTTGGGCAACCCTTGCGGTTATAGTGGTAATGGAATTTCTAGGGTATATGGTCATACGAAAAATCACCAGTATCGACGTTTAAAAAGAAGAATATTATGGATACAATTTTTTTATACACCATCAGTTTAACCGTTGGCGGCAGCGTGTTACTGTTGTTCCTCGCTGCTTATATTTTTAATGCCGCCGTTCCCCCAGATGAACGCGAATATATGGATCCATTACCGTTCTGGCTACGCTTAAGCTGGCCTCTGGTTCGGATTTTTAGTTATTATATTACCAGCAACCTGTCCGTTGAACATCTCACCAAAGTCGAAGATAAAATACAAAAGACCGGTATTTCCTATTTGCTAACCGCAGAAGAATTCATTGCTGTGCGTATGGTCAGTGCCTTGTTACAGGCCGCTGCGGCAGTGATCTTGATGGAGATGTTACAAAAATACAATCTACTGTGGCCTTTAGGCGGTCTGTTATTTGGTTTTTACTTTCCGGAAATCTGGCTAAAAGACACGCGTGCCCGACGCGAAAAAGAAGTTGTAAAAGCCCTGCCCGTTTATCTGGATTTTATTACCATGGCCGTTGAAGCCGGTCTAAACTTTACCGGTGCATTAAGTCAGGCCATGCAAAAAGCACCACGCGGGGCCTTGTACAATGAATTTAGTATCGTCATACGCGATATCCGTTCCGGGCTAAGTCGTGCCGATGCACTGCAACGCATGGCGGACAGGCTGGGAGTCAAGGATGTCACGACCTTCATCCGCGCGGTTATACAGGCCGAAAGACTCGGCTCCAGCATGAAAAAAGTCCTGCAAGTGCAATCAGACCAACGTCGCAATGAGCGTTTTCAACGCGCTGAAAAGATGGCCATGGAAGCACCGATTAAACTCGTCGCGCCATTGATAATGTTTATTTTTCCCGTCACGTTTATCGTCCTGGGTTTTCCTATCGTAATGAAATTTATCAACGAAGGTCTACTGTGAAAAATGGAGCTGTCTACGACGCTGAAACACAACGGTGTGTGATCGCCGAAGTCTGGAAAACCACCAATGTCTTCGAACGCATGCGAGGTTTATTGGCCAGACCGGCGTTGTTAGCCACGCAAGGGCTCTGGATCGAGCCCTGCCCCTCGGTGCATACCTTTGGAATGCGTTATCCGATTGATGTAGTTTTTATGGACAATTCTGGAGGGGTAAAAAAAATCGCCCATAACCTCAAACCATTACGGCTCTCCTCATGTCATGGCGCCAGAAACACGCTAGAATTAAGCTCAGGGTGTGCCCAAAAAATGGGTATACTTGAAGGCATGAAATTATATTTTAAAGATACGGAATCAGCAGAATGAAAGCGCTTGCTATTATTACCCTTTCAATTCTCATTGCATCATGCGCTACGAATAATGAGACTAAACCGATTGATGTCTACGCACTGCAAAAGGTTGCGTTAAGCTCGTATGAAAAAAAGGACTGGCAAACCGCCCAACAGGCCCTCCAACGCCTGGTCGAGATAAATCCTGGCAATGCCCAGCTCTGGTATAAACTTGGCAATGTGTATGCCCGTATGAATCTGCCGGAGCGCGCCATCGTCGCCTATAAAGAAGCTCTGGTTCGAAATCCAGAAATGTCAAAGGCCTGGCATAACATTGGCGTCGTCTCTTTACGAAAATCGACCCGTCTGTTTATTGAGATGTTAAAATACATTCCGGCTGATGATCCTTTATACACACAAGCCAAACTAACAGGGGATGCCTTATTAACGATTCTGGAAGAACGACGCCTCAATGCAAACAGCGCCCACAAGTATCCCAACCCTCTACATAAGATGGACTCGGATGGTGCCGTGAACGACTCGAGCATTCAACCTACGGCGCCATAAAGTATGGTACATACTCAACGAGGGCAAAGTATGACCGAATTTGCGATCATCCTGCCGATCCTGCTATTTTTGATCCTCGGTGCGCTGCAATTCATTTTTATTTATCAGCTTAAAACCACTTTAAACTACGCAACCTATGAAGCCACACGTGCAGGCTCGCTAGAAAATGCTCAACTCGAAGCTGTACAAAATGGCTTTAGTCGTGCCATGGCCGCCTATTTTACGCGCCCGGCTGATGATAGTGACAATGAAAAATCTGCAGCAGTGATTCGAGCTAGAGAACTTGTCCGTCAACAAATTGAAAGTGGCCTGGTTCGCTTTGAGCGCATTAACCCAACAAAAAGTGGATTTGATACGTTTGGTGAAGACGGGGGGGATGGGACAATCGAAATTCCTAATTCTCTGCTTATTTTCCGTGATGCACGGCCAACCGACAATCGCGGCTTAAGCATACAGGATGCAAACTTGCTAAAAATCCGCATCACCTATTGTGTCGATCTGATTGTCCCGTTCGCGAATCGAATTATTGAGACGGCGGCAAAAGGATTCACTGACTCACCGGATCCCGGTGACTCCTTAACCTGTGATAATTGCGATGATTTTGAAGCACAATGCATGGATCCGGATGACAGCACTCGCATAACCATTGTTTCGCATGCCATCATTCGTATGCAAAGCCCAGCTCAAACTTGCCCTAACTGTTTCGCCAATACAGAATATTAAAATGGATGTAGCTCCTCTATCACCACAACAACCCGATGAGGATAATGACACTCAGGGAGATTTTAGCCGACTTATACGTGGAGAAAAGGTTCGGCTGCTCTATAAAAATCTGCTTCCTTCCGTCTTACCTGGCAACCTCCTCGTCTCGGCCGCGCTCGCCTACGGGGTATGGGATCATATAGAGCACTCGATCGTGCTTACCTGGGTCGGATTTATTTATTTGTTGACGTTTGTTCGCATTCCACTGTACTTCAGTTATACAAGCCAAAAACCTGAAGAACAAAACAAATACAAATGGGGACATTACTTTACCCTTTCCTCTTTTCTATCAGGAGTTTTATGGGGGATTTCCGGTATTATTTTTTTTGTACCAAATGACCCCGCTGTATTGAGTTTTGTGACCATCATTCTGCTGGGCATGATCGCCGCCTCGACAACTTCATTATCCAGCCATACCCCTGCACATTACGCTTTCGTTATTCCAGCGGTATTGCCATTAACCTACAGTTATATGACTTCCGGTTTGTTATTCAGCATACCGCTGGGACTACTGACAATTATATTCATGGGCATAAATATGATTTTTTCCCGGAATGTTTCCCGTACATTACAGGAATCGATTGAACTTAGATTCAAAAACGACAACCTGGTCACTAAACTCACTATCGAAAAAGAAAAGGCCGAGGCTGCCAGCAAGGCAAAATCCCGATTTCTTGCCTCTGCCAGTCATGATCTCAGGCAACCGCTACACGCCTTAGGTCTGTTTGTCGGCGCAATGGAACTGCACCCAATGAACAATGATTTGCTAAGCCTGGTAGATAAAACAAAACAGTCCTATTCAGCACTGGAAGATTTACTGGATGTATTACTCGATATATCCAAACTTGATGCAGGTGTTATCCAACCAAAACCTGAAACTATCTTTCTGCAACAGACATTTGATAACCTACACCAGGAATTTGAAGATCATGCCCGTTCAAAAGGTTTGACCTTACGTTTTCATCCCACAAGGTTACTAACCGTGTCTGATCCAACCCTGTTATCCCGTATACTGCGCAACTTAATTTCTAACGCCATTCGTTATACCGACTCTGGTGCTATTTTAATCGGCTGTCGCTACAAAATGGATTCTATCATTATCGAAGTCCGTGACAGTGGTCGAGGAATCCCTGAGGAAAAACAAACAGAGATATTCAAAGAGTTTCGTCAAATTGATAATCCTGAACGTGACCGAAGCAAAGGATTAGGGCTTGGGCTTGCGATTGTCGATCGGCTTTCCTATCTGCTTGAACATCAAATTGAGGTTATTTCCAGTCTGGGGAAAGGTTCTATTTTCAAACTACGGGTGCCAATTGCATCCACCGTACCTGACATCCCTGCTTCTCCGCAGGAACTAACCATATCGGACAAACTCACGGGGTTAAAGATTCTAGCAATTGACGATGAGTCGAGTATCCTGGACGGAATGAAGCATTTACTAACTGGTTGGGGTTGCTCAATCACGGTAGCTGAAAGCTGTGAACAAGCCTGCGCCTTTTTAAAAAGCCATAACTGGAAACCAGATATTATTCTAGCTGACTATCGCCTACGTGATCGGCAAACAGGTGCCGAAGCTATTAAAAAAATAAACCAATGCCTTGGTACAGATACCCCTGCAATCATTATCACCGGTGATACCGCACCTGATCGTATCCAGGAAGCCAAGAAAAGCGGCTATCCTCTGCTGCATAAACCAATCCAGCCTGCACGACTGCGATCGGTGTTACAGCAACAAGTAACCAAACTCGACACCCGTAATTAACACCGCTAGATTAAGGGGATTGTGCTACAGCCCTTTTTAGTATTTAAGGAACTTCCGATTTATGTTTGTCCTTCTTTCCACTCGTTAATGGAGCGACATCTTTGACTTTTTTGGTGTATATCATGTCGGCAAAACGTGAGATGTTAACAAATTTTTTAAACCCCCTATTGGTCTCCAGCTCATGCTCACTGACCGTCGTTTTATCCTCGGGTTCAAAGAAACAGGTCGGATCCTCGGCCATAACATCACCATTTTCATAATAGGCCATAGCCCGGCAGCCCCCACAGGTAAATTGATAACGGCAACGGCCACACTTGCCCTTCAATTGCGTCCGATCCAGGATACTTTGAAATACCGAACTCTCATCAATGATCTTCTGAAAGCTCATGTCACGGACATTGCCACATTTGATATCGTCCAACAAAATACCACATGGCGCGACATCACCTTCAGCATTAACGGCCAACCAGGTTCCGCACCAGCAACCTATGGACGGGTTCTGTGGCACGGTGATATTACTTACCCCGCCGGAAATTTCCGCGTGCACCTCCGGTGACAGAAAAAAGGGTGTAAAACTGACATAACCATTGGGGTGCTTTCGCAGTTCAGGATGGATGGTATCGCGCATATGCTCTTTGTTGAATTTAAGCGTCTCCCAATACTCACGTCCATATCCCCGTGCAGTATAAGGTGATCGGTTATATGGAATTTGATGGTCTTCTAACCATTGCAAAGTCTGTCCAACCGTTTTCAAATTATGTTGGCCGACGGTCACCACCACATTCGGTCTAATGTCCAGTTCCTTACACAATTCCAGCACCGCCAGTGATTGTTCACAATCGGTGTCACGCGTCCAGGCGTTTTCATCCTCGATGGAATTAATGCCCACCGCAATCACCACGGTATCATTGCTCACTTTTTTAAGTTTGAGTAACATGTCCCGCGTCATCTTCGAACCATTGGTGGTAATTACCGAAGAATAACCGTATTCCGTGGCTCGACGTACCAGTTCGACCGCATCCTTGCGCAAGATAAACTCCCCGCCACTCCAGGTAATCTTGTCGACACCGATCGCACTGACGGTCTTAAGGATGTGTTGCTCAATCTCATCCGTGCTCAGCTCAAGCTTCCTGCTTCGCTTCACAAGTTTAACATCGTTACTGCTCGCCATGCACATAGGACAGGCGTAATTGCACAAACGAGTCGCCTCAAAAAATAGATTTTTAAATGTATATGTTTGTAGCAATGGCATCGGTTTACCCTTCCTTTGAGTGTCTATTTGAGCATCTTGATTAGCAGGTTAAACAGGCACATTTAGCACAACCCGTTCAGTAGTACTACGTTACATCACTGATAACGAGCATGGAGTTGATCTACATCAATTGGTCAATGATAATCAACACTATGTATAGTTAAAACGTATCGTAATAATCTTGAGTCTACTGGGTGACAATAATACGAGTTTGCGTATACTTAGGGATTATTTTCGCTATTACTAGCAAACAAATTTTAAGTACTGCCCTAATGGATGAATATGAGAAGAACGAAATGACATATTAAATTATAGGTTTTACTGTATCAATCACACCTATAATATTACCGCTTATTCTTCTCGTTTTAATTGCACTTTAAGCTGGATTTCCAGTATCAATACCATGAATATTACCAGTATTCATCATCTCACCCTGACTGAGGTTTTTTTATATGGCTAATTTAATCCTTGTTATTGGCAATAAAAACTATTCGTCCTGGTCATTAAGGCCATGGATTTTTATGCGCTATTTTAAAATACCCTTCGATGAAAAACACATCGCCTTATTTACTGACACCATGGAACCAGACTTGGCCATGTATGGATCGGATACCAAAGTCCCGGTGTTGCAGGATGGTGAGCGCATTATCTGGGATTCACTCGCCATTTTAGACTATATCTCCGAGCAACACCTCGAAGGCAAAGGCTGGCCAACGGATATTAATGCTCGTGCCTTCGCCCGATCGATCAGCGCCGAGATGCATTCCAGCTTTTTTCATCTACGTGAAGCGCTGCCGATGAACTGTCGCAAACGATTTAAAAACTATCCGGTTTCAAGCGAGGCACAACGAGAAATAGATCGGGTTAAAGAACTCTGGAAAAAATGCCGCAACCAGTACGGGCAACAGGGTAAATGGTTATTTGGTGAGTTCTCGGCTGCCGACGCGATGTATGCACCCATCGCTCTTCGATTTGCCGGTTATGATATTGCACTCAATAATGATGAACACGCCTACGTTGATGCCATTATCTCTCACCCTGATGTACAGGAATGGATTGACGCAGGAAAAGTCGAACCGGAAGTGATTGAGCTTGATGAAATCGAACTTGCACCCGGGGTTATTGTGGAACATCTTTAACGGTTTGTTTTAATATTAGTTACGTATTTCCTAATTTTTCTCGAAGTCCTTTAGCCGTAACAGCTTACAGCTCTATTTATTGTTGTGCTGGCACATCATCAATAAACGCTCTAATACATTCCACTATATCAAAGACAGTCTGTTCGTTGCTCATTAAGATAATGCTCACACTACTTATTAGAAACGGGTCTCTTGAAGCATTTGCGTGCGCGTTCAACCTTGGTTCTGATCACGCAGTTCGAAACATGATCATTGATCAGACCCATGGCTTGCATAAAGGCATACACTGTAGTGGGACCGAGGAATTTCCAGCCCCGCTTTTTCAATTCCTTCGACAGAGCAATCGATTCGGCAGAGGTCGAGACACTCTGCGGTTTTGCAAGTTGCTTCTTGCCTGGTTCGTAACGCCAGATGAAGGCGGCAAGCGAACCTTCCAGTTTGACGAGCTCCTGAGCCCGCTTTGCATTGTTGATGACTGCCTCGATCTTGCCGCGATGGCGGACGATGCCTTCATCCTTTAGCAGGCGATTGAGATCACGTTTGGTAAAACGCGCTACCCGGTCGAAATCAAAATCATGAAACGCTGTGCGGAAGTTCTCGCGCTTAACCAGGATGGTGCGCCAGCTCAGCCCAGCCTGAAAGCCCTCCAGACTCAACTTCTCAAATAAGCGATGGTCATCACTGACCGGGAAACCCCATTCGGAATCGTGATAGTCGAGAAACTCCGGTGCGGTACCGCACCACTGGCAACGTAATTTTCCATCTGGACCTTTAATCGTCGCGCTCATCACTTTACTCCTTGTATCAAAACCACGGAATGACTACTCAGTCGAGCAAAAACTGCAGTCGGCCATCGGCTTTTGCTGGAGAAATTTCAATAATTTCAGCACTCACCACATTTTCCACGACAAACGGATCATCACTCACCCTGTTTTGAAGTTCAGACAACGAGGTATTATGCGCCATAATCCCGCCACCCAGGTTCGGCTGAAGACTGCCCGCCACTAAAAATACGCCGTCATCAAAGCCATGTTTGATCCATTCGTTATGGCCATCCATAAACTGACCTGCATTGCTTTTGTTGCCAGAAAATTTAAGTAACACGATAAACATTGATATTCCCTCTTGTCATTCGATTGAATTACTAAAATCAGTGTCATTATCTATGGCAAGTCTAATTTTATTAGATGTGTTCCGATGTTACCTTCATACACTCAACTACGTCGGGTCGTATTTTTTGTCATACGGTTCACCTCGACCACATTCGTCATGAAGATAGTCCTGTAAGGTTCGCCCTTCGAGTAATTGAAATTGATCTTTGAGTTGCCGTACGGCCTGCATTCTATCCAGCCGAAAATGTCGAAACGAATCCCGCAATTCACACCAGCCTACCAGCGTCCAGACCTTACCCCAGTAAAATAATCCCAAAGGATGCACAATGCGCTCAGACTCTTTTCCGTCTGCGCGGGTGTAATCTATATTGACCTTGTTTTGGGTTTTAATAGCCTGACGTACTATATAGAGTTGCTCACTCGCCATGCCTTCCATTGGGAAATCCGGTACGATCATATCTTGACTATCGAGTTGCGGTTTTAAACGATCCGGAATGACATGTTCGATTTTTTGCAGGGCCTGATCAGCCGCGCGGGCCAGGCCTTTATCGGTCCAGGCGCGCACCATTCGGGCGCCAAGTAATAAGGCTTCGAGTTCTTCTTCTTTAAACATCAATGGCGGCAACTGAAAGCCCGGTAATAATCGATAACCTATCCCGACCTCACCGGTGATGGGAACACCGGACAGACTTAAATCCTGAATATCTCGATAGATGGTTCGTTCTGAAACATCCAGCTCTTCGGCCAGTTCATGCGCGGTGGTCACACGCTCATGATGTAACTGTTGCACTATCTGAAATAACCGATCCGCACGACGCATGGTTAATACCGCAACTCTAATGCTTTACATAAAAACTGCATGTAACTATCGGCCACTCGAAACCGATCTACCACCATTTTCTTAAAGCGCCCGCTTAACACGCTGTCAGTGCTGATGTTGGAAATGGCAATAAAATCTTTGCGTTTAAGCGATTCGAGTAAGGGATGTTCTTTATCGTAACCACGTGGTGGCCGAACCAGTGAATCGCCACCTAATTCAAAGTGTCGTTTAAACGGTTTTTCCGTAAGCGCCGCAGTCCAGTCTTTACCTTTCTCACAGATCCGATCGCGAATTTTCCCCAGTGCATCTGCATCCGGGCGCCAGATCCCAACACCAACGAAACAATCATTCGGTTCAATATGTAAATAAAATCCTGGCGCATGCACATCTTTGCCCTGTTCGTGGCGAAATTGGATGCCGATATTGGTCTTATACGGCCGTTTATCTTTTCCAAAACGAACATCGCGATGAACACGCATCAGGGATCCCCCCACTTTCTTCGGCAACGCCAGAAAATGGGGGGATAACATGGCCAGGTCAACGCTCATGGCCGTGATAAAATCTAAAGCGGGCGTGCGAATCGTCGCCTCATATTCATCTTTATGCTCCAAAAACCAGTCTCGATTATTATTTTTTGCCAGCTTACGCAAAAAGGTGAATGATTGTTGACTGAAAAAACGACTGGCCACTGACAGCACTCCTAACTGCGATAAGTAATCATGGTCAGCATAGCACCCTGCGGATCACTGATCACGGCAAACCGCCCCACATCCGGGATATCCCGTGGCGGCATTACCACCGAACCGCCAAGTGACTCAACGCGTTTTATTTGTTGATCGACATCATCCACCGTCACATAGGCCCCCCAGGTCGGCGGCATACCTTCGGCCTCAGGTGGAATCGCCATCATCCCGGCAACATCTTTGTCACCCACTTTCGCCATGGTATAAACCATTTCCGGCGTCTGTTCATCACGCAGAACCCAGCCAAATAGTTCCCCATAAAAGGCTTTGGCCCCAGCCACATCGGTGGTCATCAGTTCGTTCCAGCTAAAGGCCCCATGTTGCTTCATCACATCTTCCATAATCGTCTCCTTGAGTAGTTAGTTCGAAAATACGAAAAACAATACTAACAGCTCACTACTGACAGCATTATGTCAGTAGCCTTCAGACTTAATATTAAAAGCGGTATACTCCGAATTATGGCCATCATCTCACAACTGCGTCGTCATCAATCTAATTTGAGAAAATGTCATCGTTGTACAGATATGATAGGTACCCCCGTGGTTGGCAATCCAGCAGTATCACCCATAATGCTGATTGGCCAGGCACCCGGAATCAAAGAGGTCGATATCAAGAAACCCTTCGCCTGGACGGCAGGTAAAACATTATTTAAATGGTTTGCTGAGATTGGTCTGGACGAAAATACCTTCCGCCAGCAGGTATACATGGCCGCCGTCTGTCGTTGCTTTCCAGGGAAACTTGCGAAAGGCGGTGACCGGGTACCCGCTCAAGAAGAGATCAAACATTGTTCTCATTGGTTGCAACGTGAGCTAGACATTCTACACCCGCAATTAATCATTCCAGTAGGGAAATTGGCTATATCACAATTTCTTGAAGTCGATAAACTGGTTGAGGTCATCGGCAAGAAAAAACAAATATCAATAAATAACCAGCTACTTGATTGCATACCATTACCCCATCCCTCTGGCGCATCCACCTGGCACCGAAAAGAACCCGGTATTCGTTTATTAAAAAAAGCCTTAAACTTGATCCGGCGTCACCCCGCCTGGCAATCACTATTAAAATAGCCGGATGAACTAGCAAGCATCTTAACTATCCGCTATTTTTCTCAGTTCATTTAACAATCGAGTTAATTCTGTAAACAGAACATCGGACAATCCATTTATAGGTGACACATATTGTCGTATCTCCCTGATAAGCTCATCGTATCCGTTTGGGGCAATGAAATTTTTATATTGTATAGAAACGAGGGTAAAACCTGCTAGTTTTTTAACATTCTCGGCAAAGGGTTTATCATATACATCACCGATCACTGCAGAAAGGTCATCGGCAACCATGCTCACTATTTTCTTTGACGCCTGCTTACCAATTTGGTGTTTCAATATTTCATCTTCAATACCGGCCAGGCTGCCTAGCAACAAACCCCCGGCCTTTAGATAATCTTCTTCTTTGCCATTCATTGCATACAACTCATTATAAAGCCTGTTTATCACATCGACTTCAGCGATGATAGAATCATCGTTTTCATTTATTAATCGAAGCACCGATTTTTCTCTGATTGGATTCATAAATAATTTTGCATTAATAATAAGTTTCGAGCTATCCGACTCAAATACGTAATCATTAATAAATATAAAATTCTCGTGAAATTTCGGCATTCTTGCGCACAGAAATCGTGTGACAGTATTTTTATCTGTCTTATTTTTATCAAAAAAATTAGTATAGGCCAAAGAAAAACCGTCGATGTATTTATGATAAACAAGTCCGGGATTGATTGATTCTGAGAACAGAATAAACATCGCAACCGGCACTGAGCGAGGATAAATATCCTGTTCGACAAGAATTTCTAATGCTTCCATCGTTTCAGCTTCCGGCATGGCTTCAGCACGACTATTAGGCAAAGAAAAATTAACCTGCAACCCCATTCTACGGCCTTCTTTTATAAGATCTGACTGATAATCATCACCAACGGAGTCAAGCATGCTATCAAGATCTCTAATGGAATCCGGATACTTTTGTGTCCGTTCCAGTTCACGCCTTGCGTGCAACATACCTTCAAGCCAGCCAGCGCAAAAAATTAGATTGTAACGGTCTTCTCCTGCCCAGCACAGACAGCGTTGAATATCGTGAAGCAACGCTAATACATCATCCTTTCCTAAAGCAAACGCTTGTGTTGCCTGAGTTTCGAATTCCCCCCATGATTCCGGGATTGTAAATTCCATCATTCAAATAAACCTTTGTCCCAATCAACAGGCATAATAGCAAATCTATTTTAGTCGGGCAGTGCTTCAGGGTGCCCGATGCGATTTCCCTGTATAACTGAACCCAGATTCTTTTAGAATATCTTTGTTTTCAACCCACTCGGCAATGGTTAGTATTTGCATAACCTGTGCAATATGAACAATCGACTCTATGATTTCCTGTTCATGGGGTCGTCTAACAGGCCATTGACAAACTGGCCATCAATTTTTAGAAATTGACCGATAAACTCTTAAGATAGGCATAGGAGCAAACTCCCGTAGCAAAATCATCCAGCGCAAAACATTTCAGGTTCTCAATAAATTTAACCGCCTGTACAGGCACGTACTACAACGAGGCTTTCTTTACCCTGTACGATAAACACGCTGCCGAAAATGGGAAAAATACACGCAAAAATTTTAATAAAATTATGATGAGTAATACTCAATTGCAATAACTCCGACTAAATAATGTACATAGCGACTGTATTTTAAACAGACTGAACATCTGAATAATATTTAGGCATTGTATTTAATATGGTTTATTGGACTATCGTTAGAAACAGGCCAGATGTCGGTTCTTAAAATACTCTGTCGAGAGTAAAACCCCAGGAAACTGCAAAGCAAATTTGACACAAAATAACACTCCCTACCGGGCAAAGAACCGTCTACAATCAACACATTAGCCTACTGTAACCCAGATTAGCGTATCTCCCCTGATAGCGATCCGGCCATTTTTCACCTCAACCCGAACTTTCATACTATATAAATGACTTACACCCTGACCATGATGATTAAGATAAAAACAACTTTTCTACTTATATCACTTATAACCCTGCTTTCTGGCTGTGTCAGCATGATTGCCGGCAATCTGGCGGACAGTTTATCGACCGCGATGCTCAATCAGGATGACCCGGAAACGGTTCGCGCCGGGGCACCAGCCTACCTGTTAATGCT
>QILH01000036.1 GCA_003233255.1 Gammaproteobacteria bacterium
CGAAGCGACCACCGTGGGCCATTGAACCAATACCCCAGACAAGTGATACAACGGTTGCAAGCAGAGCCACCATGATTAATGTCGTCAGAATTGTCATTGTTATTACCTCCTTCTATAATCTATATAGCATATGACCATAAAACCTGCCTTGATTGAGATCAGTTTAACTGCAATCAAGGCTGTTTTTGATAGAAAATATCAAGTACTTAAATCGAAATTATAAAGAGAGAAATCTGACTCGGGTAGCTTCACCCAAAGTTCCATTCTGACTATACGAAGTTGTCAATGGCTACCTTATCTTTTGAGTACACGTCTATGGAACGATGGAAAACCCGGCTATTAGCATCAACCGTGTTGCCCTTCGCAGGACTGTCATTATATATGAATGGGTTACTTTTACTATTTTGCTAACCATTCCGTTGCGGCTTTGATGAGATTCTCATCCTGATTTTTCATTTTAATGAAATCAGAAATGGCCTGTCTGCTCTGTTTGGTATTAAGTTTAGTCAGTGCCTGGAATGCACGTTCGCGGTATGCAATTTCGAAATCTTTTTTACGCATATTTAAATATTGGTCCCTGCTAATAGATCTGGCTGCTTTTAATACATCCTTGTTTTCAATTCGGGAAAGCCCGTCTTTTTCCATATACGCACTGAGATTTTTATAATCTCTTTCAACCTGGTCAACAAATGTCTTCCTTATTTTAGCTCCTGGCCCTTTAATTAACGCTTGAGCAAGCAGAGGTGTCGCTCTTTCTGGTTTGGCAAGTAAAACAGCCTGATATAGATCAGGTCTTGCATCACCTGAACCACAGTCTTGTAAAAAATATAACTCATACGCAGTTTCAAAGTTTAATTGAGCCTTTTGCGCAATGGCGAAAGTAGAGAATACAAGTGTCAACGTCATTGCCAGCGTTTTTATAATAAGTCTATCCATGGTCATATACCTGTATTAGTTAGCGGGAAAGGTTCCATCTGCCCAAATGCGTTTCTGTACCGCCGGGCATTCATCTGTTGCGGTTTCAGTCAGGTTACCGCAATCACGAGTAGTAAGGCCTGAACGTAAGTTGTATGTGGTATTAATAACCGAATCAGGTTCCAGTTGCGCACGAAAATTTTGCCCTTCCGTCAAAAACTCTCTGGTATTACTTGCATTGTGCATCACATTAGTTCGATCAAAGTTTGTGGTTAGCGCGTTAACATGCCCTAATTGAAATGCATGTCCCGCCTCATGTGCGGCAAGATGATCGCTGGTCGTACTCCCCATGACAATTGTATTATTGCCACACCAGACACCATTACCCGTTGAAAAACCACTGCCAAAATCTACTCTGTCAACATAATAAATGTTTATCCCATCACTGTTATAACCAATATTATTACGCAGAGACGTTGCTTCTGAACAGGTGAAATCAAGAAATGTGCTTCGATCCGGATCGCTCGTACTATCGGTTACGTTAAAGATTCTGATATACAGCCCCGAACGTTCATTCGACCAGATTTGGTCCAGCTTTATACAAGCCGCAATAGCGCGGGTATACATATCCGAATAGGGTGTCTGTAAAATCCAGGCATAGAATTTAGTACCCATCTCACCCGCAAAGGGAACAGTGACCGAATTATCACTCGTCGTCCATGCCACAGATTCGACAAGAGCCGCCGGGCGTTTTGTCTGGAATGCAATAATCTCGTTATGGCTGCCGGCTGTGACATCTCCAACATCAATGTGTCCATCAGCTGTTGTTATATATGATTTGTCATTTTCAGTCGTTCCGTTGACCACACCATCCAGCAGAATGCCAATTTCCCCACTGCTGTTTGGGTTGTTGAACGATACTCGATCATGGCATCCGCCAAGAAGCACCGTTAAGCCTAAAATTGTACCACTTGCATATTGTGCCGCATTACTATGCAGATCCATTTGATAGCCCTCTTGATATATTTTCTGATATCTAATCTTATAAATCATATGTCCTTACATATAACTAAAATAAAAGCTTGAAATATCGACACACTATGTAGAGGCTGTTAACATTATTCATTGAAAGGTTCTCTGTGCGAATTAAATACCCCCTGGAAAATCTATGAATCTACATTTGTTTGAATAGATGACTGTACTTACGGCTTGATAACAGGGTTTGTTGGCTGTTCTTTAACTGAATTTCACACCGACCATTTTGTTGTCGGCTGGTCGAGGCGATGCAGTTTACATTAACAATCGTGCCGCGATTTATCTGCCAAAACTGATTTTTGTCTAGCTCGGCTATCAACTCTTTAATAGGTCTGCGAATTAGATATTCTGCATCGCGCGTAATCACAGATGTGTATTTATCATTTGCTCTAAAGAATAATACGTCTTCGACAGGCACTAATATTATTTTATCCGCCTCACCTGCACGTATCCACTGTAATGCACCTGTCTGGTCAGTATTATTGATGCGCGCCGACAGAGTTGACAAAAGTTGCGTCAAGTCTGGTTGGCTTTGCTCGTGCCGGGGCATGCCGCCTTTTAATCTTTGAATTGTCTTCATCAGCCTGTCTTCGGTGACTGGCTTTAAGACATAGTCAATCGCATCATGTTCAAACGCCTGAATAGCAAATTCATCATACGCCGTAATAAAGACAATATGACAAAGGTTCTGACTATACATGGCCACCTTTATACCATTCATAACCGGCATCTTAATATCCAGGAAGGCAACGTCAGGTTCCTCTTGCTGAATAAGGGACAATGCCTCATGGCCATTATGGGCAGTACCGACGATATCTAATTCCGGCCAGAGTTTATGTAATAACGATTCGAGATGAGAACAAAGATGCTCCTCGTCATCTGCGATGATGGCGCTATACTGACTCATACGGAACCTCGATAATGGCTGTGACGCCACAGGATTTATTTTCTTCTATCACCAGACTCCCATCATCACCATACATCGTGCTAATTCTTTCTCTTATATTCGTCAGACCAAATCCTTTAATATTATGGGTCGACAAGCCTTTACCTGTATCGGAAACAGTAACGACAAGTTTTTGATTTTCTTTTTTGATTAAAACATTAATCACGCCTCCCTCGGCAAGCGGCTCAACACCATGTTTTATCGCATTTTCAACCAGTGGTTGTAGCAACAAGGGTGGAAACGCACACTCGGCAATATCATCATTCATATAAATATTGTACTCAAGCCTTCTGCCAACTCGCATTTTCATTATTTCAAGGTAGTCACGAACCAGTCCGACCTCATCTTTCAAGGTAGGATTTGTGTCCGTGCTTCGCTTTAACGTCGCCCGTAAAAAATCAGTCAGCGATTCCAGAAGTTTTCTACTTTTCGCTGGATCGTTTTCTATCAGACTAATCACATTTGATAGCGTATTAAAAAGAAAGTGGGGTTCTATTTGCGCCTGCAATAGACGAAGATTTGTCTCGCTGATTGTTTTTTTATGTTGAAGGTTATCAATTTTTTCTGCTTGCAACCTGGCCTTAGTGCGGAATATGTGCTCACGACCAGCAAAAATAATTACGATTACGGAACCAAAGAAAAGTGCGGAAAATACTGTTGACAGTACATTTACATAGTTTCCCTTGATATTTTGTATTACCAATTCAAAACTTGAACCAACCCAGACAGATTGAAAAAAAATCCCAATAACCACGCCTATGGGCGCCCCAACAATCAGCGGAACCAGTATATTCCATTTATTAAACCCAATGATATTTGCAGAAATAACAAAACACAGAAAGATACTTAAGCCAATACTTTGCGACATGATCATTTGAAAATAAAATGTGCCGTCATAGATAAATGAGTTCATCACGACGGCAACGAGGGTATTAAAAATCAAAACAATAACAAGTAGCTGCCAGGTCGGCTGCGACTCAAAGACTGTTTTCATCTTGAAAGAAGTCATATCAAGATCATAAGACAAATCGATAACAAACACCACGAATACGGCATTTCGAAAAGGTAAAAACACACCTTTCAGTCAATTCAAAAAACAGGATTAGGGTAATATTCATACGCAAGTAGTGGTCATTAAATCCATGTTTTTAAAGTCTATAAATGAATAGCAACGCCGACAAATACAGCTGACCCATCACTCTCAATATTGAAATTTTTATCTCCAATATCATCGTCAACATCAAAATCATAATATTTATACTCGACCCTCACACCGACACGATCGTTAATTTTAATTTCAGTTCCCGCAAAGATTTCGTAGGACAAGCCAGCCGCGAAATCATTAGAATCATCATCAATTTCACCGTTAATATGCCCATCAAATTTCATCGATACGAAGCCCAACCCAGCTCCAACATAAGGTTTGACATTACCTTCTATATTAAACGTTTTTTCAACGATCCCATAAACATGTGAGGTGGTTACATCGCCATTATTGTTAATTGTCGTGACGATGTCATTTTCATAGCCAAAAACCTCGGCACCCACTGCAAAGCCATTATCCAGTCTGTATAGATAAGTAAACCCAGCACTAGCAACCAGCTCATCGTCAAGATCGAAACTGTCATTATTCGCACTGTGATTAATATTATCATTTCTGTCGACAACACCAATCTTGGGTATCAGTATATGCTCTCCTGCCTGAACGGCTGCGCCATAACCATATAGACAAAATATCACAACCGCTAATTTCACTGTAACACGTTGCATGTTCATATTATTTATCCTCGCTGACTCGTTTAGTCGTGTCTTTATGATTATGCAGTATTGTTTATCATTTGAACCATGGCCAGATACTTGCGACAGGTTGCATATAGCGAGTTTAAAGTGCCTGTCGTGGTGACAGGCTGATTTGACATGCCGAAACTGGAGGGCCAGTTTGCCTGGCGATTAGAATATTAAAAACGTTCAGCACTTAAGATAATGGCGTATTCACCTTAGCCCTCAGGATTTTCAAAGTAATGGACACTAAATAGATCATCCTCATCAGTCCACACCTTTACCGGCACAAAACCTGCCTCGCTGGCGAGCCGCTGAAATTCTTTTACCGTGTATTTATACGAATTCTCGGTATGAATACTTTCGCCTTTAGAAAAGTTTATAATATGATCACCCACTTTAATTTTTTGCGACTTCTGGCTGATCAGATGCATTTCAATACGCCCAACATCGGCATTATAAAAAGCGTGGTGGTTGAAATGATCCAGGTTAAAATCTGCATCCAGCTCATCGTTGATACGAGAAAGTAGATTCAGATTAAATTCTGCGGTCACACCGGCGTTATCGTTGTAGGCGTCACGCAATAAATGTTCTTCTTTTTTCAGGTCAACGCCAATCAGTAAACCTCCTCCCGCGCCAACCATGTTGGCCACCTGACGTAAAAATTGCCGGGCATATTTCGGTTCAAAGTTACCGATGCTCGATCCGGGGAAAAAAGCCAGCTTATGTTCATCGTCCGGGCAAAACGGTAATTGCATTGGCGCAGTGAAATCGACACAGGCGGCATGTACATCCAGCCAGGGGTAAGCATCGGATATCGCCTGCGCTGATTTTTGCAGAAAATCTTTCGATATATCCATCGGTACATAAGCCCTGGGTTTTAAGGTTTCTAATAGAATTTTAATTTTTTCGCAGCTGCCGCACCCAGGTTCTAATATATAGCTGTGCGTACCAATTATGCTGGCGATCTCCCTGGCATTACTGGAGAGAATTTCCCGTTCGGTGCGAGTTGGATAATATTCCGGTAACTGACAGATCTGTTCAAATAAATTAGAGCCAAGTTCGTCATAAAAAAACTTGGGCGGAATAACCTTGGGCGTGGCCTGCAAACCTGAAACAACTTCGCCATAAAAATCAGACTGCTCAGGGTGATAGTCATAAAATTGCAAGTCAAGGTTGGCTGAGGTTTTTGCCATTAGAGTGTCTCCGCGAGTCTGATTCCTGAATATTGCCAACGATCGGCTGGGTAGAAAAAATTTCGATAGCTGGCTCTTATATGATTTTTGGGGGTAACACATGAACCACCGCGTAAAACAAACTGATTGCTCATGAACTTGCCATTATATTCACCCAGCGCACCTGCTGCGGCCTTATATCCCGGATACGGTGAATAACTGGATTGTGTCCATTCCCAGACATCACCAAAGAATTGATAGCTTACATTTTTATCCGCTGCGATCGGTTGTAAATAACCGTGCTCACGAAAGTTGCCTTTTATTTCAAGCTGACTGGCCGCCACTTCCCATTCCTGTTCAGTTGGCAGACGTTTATCGAGCCAGTTCGCATAGGCATTGGCTTCATAAAAACTCACATGCGATATCGGCGCATTCATATCAAGCGGTCGCATGCCCGCCAGGGTCATTTCAAACCAGTCATCATTTTCTTTAGACCAGTAAAAAGGATGTTGCCACTGTTCAGTTTGCACTTTTTTCCAGCCATCCGATAACCAGTCGGCTGGGTTGTGATACCCTCCCGCTTCTATAAAAAGCAAAAACTCTTCATTGGTGGTTAATCGGTCAGCGATCGCAAAGGACTCTAAATAAACTTTGTGTTCCGGGCCTTCGTTATCAAAAGAATAATCGTCACCACGATAACCCATTTTATAAGTACCTGCGGGATATTCTAGCCAATGTAAGGGGTTGGCGTTAACTTGTGGTGTTGGTTTGAGATCACGGTAACCAGGCTTTAACGGGTTATTGGCAAAATTATGCTTAATATCGGTAAACATTAATTCCTGATGTTGTTGCTCATGATTCAAACCGATTTTGGTTCGAGTCAGTATGTTTTTTTGATCGTTTGGGCAGGCAATTTGGTTGGTCAAACTAACCAATAACTCACCCATCTGTTTATCAATATATTGACGATATTCGAAAATTTCCGCAACGGTAGGTCGAGACAGCAAACCGCGTTCCGGTCGCGGATGAAACGTACCGACCTGTTCGTAATAGGAGTTAAACAAATGCTCATATTTTGGATGGAAAACAGAATAATTTTTAACGAAGGGTTTTAAGATAAAGGTTTCAAAAAACCAGCTGGTGTGGGCCAGATGCCATTTGGGCGGGCTGACATCCGGCATGGTCTGTACACCGTAATCTTCTATTTCCAATGGCTTACAGATTGATTCAGATTCCGTGCGCACATCACAGAAAGCCTGATAGATCGACGTGATATCAGGCTCTCGTAATGCCGACGTTGCAGTTATCATTTGGGACACAAGCTAATACATCCTGTAGAGACTCTAGAACTTTTGTTTGTTTAGCTTAATTAAGCTCTAAATTAATCGGAGATACTTTATCATTAAAACTTAACACAATCTAATCCTTAAGTTACTGACAAACGATAAATTAATTAAACCATACATTTATACCGTCTTTATAATCTAATTTACCACCGTAGTGCTGGTGATTTTTAGGTCAGAAAACGAATCTTTCAGCCAACGGTAGACCAAATTTCCCGCAAACGATCGTGCCGCTTGCTCATCCACCACTTTTTGAATCAGGGTTGCTATTAAGTTTAATTTGACTGTCGACAAGCTAAAATGTTCATTCAGTTTTTCACTTTTATGAGTATCTGTAACACGAACAGTTGGCATTGTATAAGCCAGAGGCTGGATGTTTTCGAATTTAATATTTGAGAAGGCGGGCCGCAGTTTGATTTTTACTTCATTCCGCACCATGCCCGTCACCACCCAGGCTATGTTTCTAACGGCGTCAATTAAATCCTGATCAAATACTTCGTTTTGAATAAAATAATCGAGCGCCGGATAGTAGCCCAGTTGATGTTGCTGTTCATATTGGATTATTTGCGCCACTAATTCCTCACTAACAGCCTTAGGAGAAGCGGCCAGATGTTGAGCCAGTGATTCTTCAGGAACTATCACCACCAGCGAAATGGCTATCGAGGTAAAATTTAAGATCATTAATCCAGATTAGTCCATGAGCATATTCAGACAGTTCGTTAAGGGTGTGGTCACAGGTTCAATTTTGCGCCGCATCACACTACCAACGGCATCGGTGGTGGCAAAAATGGGCGCGATTAATTGTTCTCCGACACAGGATAAGACAATAAGATTTTCCAGCATGGACTTCAATTCGGAGCTTAATGCGTTGATTTCATCAAGCGCCTTTCTATCCTCGTCATTCGCGCACTGTGCGCAATGGGCCTGGACTTCACTAAGAATTCTATCGATATCACGATGTTTTTTATCATGTGGACGGATGGCGTTAAAGCGTTTCTCGATGGCTTCAAACAAGGCCACCACCACATCCTGATTGGCTGGTTTTTTTAACACCGCCTCAATGGTTTTGAAATAAGCCTGCCCTTCTGGTCGTAACATTTCAATAAGTATCTGCGCGTATTTATTCTTGTTTATTGCCAAAGTATTTAACGGCTCAGACCATTGCGCCAGTAAGGTATGCTCTTCGGCCTGCTCGGGAATAGTATGTTGTGGCGTTTTTAAAAACCCAACCAGGAAGGCATTTTTACGCTGGCCTTTTTTCCATAACTCATTACACACTTCATCCGTGATTAAGCCTGGCTGCAATACCAGACGCACGGATTCGATGATATTTCGAGGCTCTTCTTCAAAAGGTAAAAACTCCAGCAGGAATTCTGCGAGGATCGGGCCCATATCGCCACTGACAACGGTTTCGTTTGCCAACATGCAACGCGCATTATCACTGTTTGGCATCACCCACCAGGCACGACGTGCGATTTCATTGGTGATCCCCTGCGCGCCAACCACAGCAACCACCGCTTCAGGTTCACCAAGCTTTAACAGGTTTTCCAGACTATCGGCACGTGCCTGTCCCATACGAGTCCAACGTTTTAGAAATACGGGATAACCGCCGGGCGACCCTAACACATGACTGGAGATCACTTCTTTTACACGTTTAACATACACTTCGTCTTTGCAATTTGGGTTTAATTCTATTTTTGCCTCGCCTTTTTCGGTCAGGCCGTAGACGATCATCTTGCCGTCATCAATGCGGATCGCATTAAGCGGCTGACGTAGCAGGACATTGATTCGGAGGCTGTCTTGTTGAGAGAGTTGCATAAAGCTTTCGAGTTTCGCGCTTGTAATAGGTTAATTATACCGAAGTTAACCTGTGGGCAGGCTCTTATTTGTGCGATGAGACATGGGGTTAATTGGGCTGCATAATGACAATGTGGTTATGCAACCCAGCCCCATAATCTTAATTTAATGAAAAAGTATTATTAGTCATGGTTTCATACATCTTACCCGCAAAGGCAACACCAAACCGTTCCGCAAGCTGTTCAAAGTAGGATGGTTTTAATGTGTAATTAACCAGCTTCTCGGCTTTCACTACATCACGTGCAACCAGGCTGCTGCTGCCGAATTTATCAATCAGACCCAGTTCTTTTGCCTGCTCACCGGTCCAGATCAATCCGCTAAATAATTTTTTTTCGTCTTTTAATTTATCGCCGCGCCCATCTTTAACGGTGTTAATGAATTGCTCATGTATCTGCTTTAACAGGGTCTGAACATGCTGTGTTTCATCTGACTTTTGTGGTGAAAACGGATCCAGGAACCCCTTGTTTTCACCTGCCGTATACAGGCGACGCTCAACACCTAATTTCTTCATGGTTTCAACAAAACCGAATCCATTCATGACCACACCAATTGAACCCACCATGCTGGCCTTATCGGCGTAAATCTCATCGGCCGCAGCGGCAATGTAATAACCACCGGACGCACACAGATCCGTAATAACCGCATAGAGTTTTTTGTCTGGGTATTTTTCACGTAAGCGTTTAATTTCATCATTAACATAACCCGCCTGCACCGGGCTACCGCCGGGGCTATTAATTCGCAGGATCACTGCTTTGGCGTCATCATTTTTAAAAGCACGACGTAGTCCGGTAATAATATTATCGGCACTGGCCTCTGAGTCGGCTGAGATGACGCCTTTGATTTCAATCAGAGCGGTATGTTCGCCGCTGGGTAACGCGTCAGTTGTTGCGCTGGAGACGATCATACCGAAGAGAACCAGCAATAAATAACCCGCTATAAACGACTTAAAGACAATGCTCCAGCGGCGTGTTTTTTTCTGTTCTTCCAGAGTGGAAAACAGAAGTTTGGTCAACACCTTCTCTTCCCACTGAGGGTCTTTCTGTGCTGAATTTTCTGATTGGTCAGTCATAACGTCATCCACTTCCTTTAATTAAATTGTTACTTTATTAAATTATTTCTGAGCCACGAATGCAGTTCGTTAATATTCGCAACACAGGTAATCGGGTTAAATTTTTCAAGGCGCGTTTGTTCGTGTACCCCATGACTTACACCAAGACCCTGAACCCCAGCGTTATTAGCCATTTCCAGGTCATACTCCGTATCACCGATCATAATGGTATCTTCCGGTGCAACAGCAAAAAAGTCCATTAATTCTTCAAGCATTTGCGGATGAGGTTTCGAGCGCGTTTCGTCCGCACAACGGCTGGCATGAAAGTGATGTTCGACCTCGTTCTGTTTGAAGGCCCGATCCAGTCCATGGCGCCCTTTACCAGTAGCAACGGCAAGGAAATAGTCCTGCTGATTCAGTTTTTCAAGCAACTCACGGGCTCCAGCAAATAACTGGCTGGGCGTGGTATCTTCATGTAAAAAATACTGTCGATAGCGTTCTACCAGCTCACCGTGAAAATGTTCGCCATCATCCGGATACAGTGACAATAACGCCTCTCGAAATCCCAGACCAATAACGTTACTCAGTTGTTGGTCATTGCGTTCAGCCAATTCCATATCTCGAATGGCGGCGCGAAAACAGTTTACGATTCGCGCCTGTGAGTCCATCAGGGTGCCATCCCAGTCGAATACGATTAATTCTTTTTGATATTTCATAGATTTAAAACCAACTCTTCTATCACCAGCTCAATTCCAGTTTTGCCAGTAAGTCCTCAAATGATTTATCCAGCGGTGCATTCACAGTGACCTCGACGGTGGGTTCCTGCAGGTTAAACGACACGCCCCGTGCATGTAGAAATAATCTTTTAAATCCAAGACTTGCGATATAGCGATTATAACGGTCATTGCCGTACTTTTCGTCCCCCGCGATAGGGTGGCCCATATGCGCGGCGTGGACTCTGAGTTGATGGGTACGACCGGTATGAAGTTCAACGTCTAACAGGCTGGCCTTTTTGCTGCCCGCCAGTAATCGAAAGCTGGTTGAGGCCGCCTTGCCCTGCTCACTCACGCGCACCATTCGTTCACCAGACCGCAGCACCTGTTTTTGCAGTGGGGCATTAACGGTTTTATGGCCGTAGGGCCAGTTCCCTTCCACCAAAGCCAGATACCGTTTATGGACATCGCCGTTTCGTAATTGTTCATGCAGCTGCCTAAGCGCGCTGCGTTTTTTGGCCAGGATCAGGCAGCCTGAGGTATCGCGATCCAGTCTATGCACCAGCTCAAGATAATGCAGGTCGTCTCGCCATTTACGCATCGCCTCGATCACCCCAAACTGCACCCCGCTGCCACCATGGACAGCCAGTCCGGTGGGTTTGTTCAGGACAATAATACGTTTATCTTCATGCAGGATTCGCTCGGCCAGCCAGTCGGGTTTTTTGCCGCCCACGACCGTACTTGACTGGCTGGTTCTGACTGGCGGAATACGCAGTTCATCGTCGATTTGCAGTCGGTAGGTTGGCTTAATCCGGCCCTTGTTTACCCGCACCTCACCGCGCCTCAAGATTCGGTATATATAGCTTTTTGGAACCCCCTTCAGGATCCGAATCAGATAGTTATCGATGCGTTGACCCACATATTCTGACTCGACGGTTCGCCACTGAACCTTATTATGTGCTTGATTTTTATTCGAATTCATAACCGGCCATTGTAACCTGAACACAACAACATTGCTGGATCCCGATTAGGCTGTTATATTAACAGTACCTAGCTTGGCTAGCAGGTCTTAATAGACCTACAATCCTCAGGTTTATTGCCATTTGCAGGTAGCAGATGGCCTGATGAAAAAGGTGTGTCTCGCGTTCGAACTGGACTTAGATATAACGCTCGAGACGTTATGACACAATTATGAAACTGCGCTCCCATGGTCACTGAAATATCATGGTAGACAGACCGATTTAACCAACACATAACTCATTAGATTTTCCGTTATGTAAAAAGAACTGGTCTGGCGACCCTACTGCTCTTTTGCCGTGGTCGAGCGCCGTAATAAAAGGTTTATAAAATGAAACGTATGTTGTTTAACGCAACTCAACCCGAAGAGTTGCGCGTCGCTATGGTAGATGGTCAACGTCTGTATGATCTCGATATCGAAACCACTTCCCGCTTATCCAAGAAGGCCAATATTTACAAAGGTAAGATCACACGTATCGAACCTTCGCTCGAAGCGGCCTTTGTTGACTATGGTGCCGAACGCCATGGTTTTTTACCCTTAAAAGAAATCTCCCGCGAGTATTTCAAAGACGGTGTCGATTTATCGAAAGGCAAGGTCAGTATTAAAGACGCTCTGTCCGAAGGCATCGAAGTGGTTGTTCAGGTAAACAAGGAAGAACGCGGCAATAAAGGCGCGGCGCTGACCACGTTTATCTCGCTGGCAGGCCGCTATCTGGTGTTAATGCCCAACAACCCTCGCGCCGGTGGTGTTTCACGTCGCATTGAGGGGGATGATCGTTCCGAAGCGCGTGACGCGCTCAGTTTAGTCGAAATCCCGACGGACATGGGGCTGATCCTGCGCACCGCGGGTGTCGGTAAAAGCGCCGAAGAACTGCAATGGGATCTGGACTACCTGGTCAACCTGTGGCGCTCTATCTCCGAGGCCTCCGAAAAAAAGGAATCGCCGTTTTTGATTTATCAGGAAAGTAATCTTGTCGTTCGAGCCATTCGTGATTACTTCCGCAGCGACATTAACGAAATCATCATCGACGAGCCTGAAATTTACAAGCAGGCCAAAGAGTTTATGGCTCAGGTTATGCCCCATAATGCGCACCGTATTAAAGAATACACCGATGGCGTTCCACTATTTACCCGCTATCAAATCGAAACTCAGATCGAGTCGGCCTTTAATCGTGAAGTGCGTCTGCCATCGGGGGGCGCGTTGGTGATTGACCCCACTGAGGCATTGATTTCTATCGACATCAATTCGTCAAGAGCGACCAAGGGCAGTGATATTGAAGAGACTGCCCTTAATACGAATCTTGAAGCTGCGGATGAAGTTGCACGGCAAATGCGTCTGCGAGATATCGGAGGGTTGATCGTGATCGACTTCATCGATATGACCCCAGCACGCAATCAGCGCGAAGTGGAAAATCGACTTCGTGAGGCGTTAAAACTGGATCGCGCTCGAGTGCAGGTCGGTCGTATCTCACGATTTGGTTTACTGGAGATGTCACGTCAACGTCTGCGTCCTTCTCTGGGCGAGTCCAGTCAGATTGTCTGCCCGCGCTGCGAAGGCCAGGGCACGATTCGAGGCATAGAATCCCTTGCCCTGTCGATCTTGCGCATCGTCGAAGAAGAAGCCATGAAAGACAATACCTCACGCGTTGTGGCACAGGTGCCGGTCGATGCTGCCACCTTTTTGCTAAATGAAAAACGCTCGGTGATCGAAGAAATCCAGCAACGCAATAAAGCTGAAATTTTTCTGGTACCAAATCTACAGCTGGAAACCCCGCATTTTGAAGTCACCCGGGTTCGTGAAAATGACATGACTCCAGAGATGACCAAAACTAACAGCTTTGAAATGGCCACCACGATTGAAACCGAAGCAGAGCCAACTTCGGCCGAAGTACAACAACAGGCAGAACAGCCCGCCATTAAAGCTGTCATGCCCGCAACCCCCCGCCCTGCACCCGTTGTAGTTCAGGGCCCAGGCTTTTTTGTTCGTATCTGGCGGACGTTATTTGGTACAGGTAATTCTAAGCCTAAGTCAAAACAACGACGTCAGCATACGCGTAACCAGAATCAACGTAACCATCGACCACAACAACGGCGCCAGAATCAGAATCGCAATCAGAACCGAAATCAAAATGCGCAGAGCAGCGATAATAAATCGTCGCAGAACCGAAACAATGAGCAAACTGGAAACAAAAACCGCAACCGCAACAGAAACCGGAATCAGAACCGAAATCAAAACACCAGTCAAGGTCAGGGCCAAAACCCCGGTCAGAGTTCAAATCAAAATCAGGGCACGGCGACCCCGAATACAACTGTAAACTCAGAGAATAACCCGACGCAAAACCAAACACAAAGCCAGACCCCCGCACAAAGTCAAAATCAGGCCCAAGACGCAAACCAGAATCAAAATAAGTCGACACAAGATCAAAAGCCAGGCTCGAACCAGGATCAGCAGAGCCAGGGTAATCAGAATGGGCCGGGGCAAGGTAACCGCCGCGGTCGCCGTGGAGGACGTCGTCGTCGTAACACCAATCAAAATCGTGATGGGCAAAATAACAATCAGGCTGAAAACGGAAGTCAGACAACGACCCCCGCCCAAACAACGCAACCCGCGAGCCAGACAAATCCAGGAAATAATGCGAATCCGACCGCCGCAACCCGTCAAAGTAGCCAGCAACCAACACAGGCTCAGGCTTCAAACCAGGACAGCGTAGCCAGAGATACTGCTCCAGCACAACAAAATATCCCTAATTCTAGTGCGCCTGTTCGTACAAATTCAACGCCATCGGCCAGTCCGGCTGCTCAGACCTCCGCACCTAAACCCGCTGAGCGCCAGGACAGTAAATCGCAGACAGCGGAACCTGCTATTAAAGAGCCACCTGCAGGTTAGACAAACCCTTAAAGAAATTCGATATACGTCCGATAGTTAACTTGAGTTATTCTCAGGTTAGCTATTTATGCGTATTTCTGTTTTAGTTTTAATTTTGGCCTTTGCCGTCCCAGGTATTGCTACCGCCGCAGCTAGCAGTGGTCCAACACCGTATTTTGAGATTCAAACTCCCTTTGTCGTAAATCTTGCCGATCCTGGAAGTCTGTCATTTTTGCAGGTGAATGCACAATTTAAAGTTAAAAATAATTTAATGAAAGAGTATTTGACTGCGCATCTTCCTGCCATTCAACACACCATGATGCTTATATTAAGTGAACAAACAGCAATGGATATTAAAACAGTTGCCGGCAAACAGAGGCTAAGGGAAATAACGCTAAAGGAAGTTCAGGATTTGCTTGCCACTCAGATTGGCGACCCCATTATCGATGATATATATTTTACTTCATTTATAGTCCAGTAATATTAATTTTTCTGCATTTTTATTTGAGCGATCAGGCCTTCAGAAGCGGCTTCGACCATATCAAATACATTTTCAAACCCCTTTGCTCCACCGTAATAAGGATCGGGCACTTCTGTTAAGTTTAAGTGTGGTGCGTAGTTCAAAAACAAAGCGATCTTGTTATGATGTATGTCCGAACTGTGTTTAAGTAAATTTGAATAATTATCAGCATCCATTGCCATAATATAATCAAACATATCAAAGTCATCGTCCGCAACACTGCGTGCGCGCAAATCACTAATATCCAGACCACGATTTTTTGCTGTTGCCTGTGCGCGCTGATCCGGCGGCTCACCAACATGATAGGCATGTGTCCCCGCGGAATCCGTCGATACGGATTCCGCTAGTCCATGTTTTTTAATTAGCTGCCGGAATACACCTTCGGCAGTAGGTGAACGACAGATGTTGCCCATGCAAACAAATAAAACTTTTACTCTATTCATAAATCACAAAATCTTTATTATATACTGCTCAATATCTGATAAATTAAAGTGTAACACATTTTAGGATCGCGCAGAATTAGGTCGTTGCACGACAATCGAGTCTAATATTTTTCTGCAGTCAATAACTGCTATATACTTTCGACTCACCATCTTTCTGAATTAAATATACTGAGTATGGATCTTTACGATGACCTTCCATGCCGGGACTGCCCATTGGCATACGCGGAACCGTTAATCCAGCAGCGTCAGGTTTCTCCGCAAGCAATCTTTTAATATCTTGAGCCGGAACATGCCCTTCAATATAATAGCCATTGATTAGCCCAGTGTGACAGGATTGATATTGAGGTTTAATCCCGATTTTCTGTTTGATTTCCCTCATATTCTGGGTGTTGTTAGCTTCAACTTTGAAACCATTTTCTTCCAGATGTTTAACCCATTTATCACAACAGCCACAGGTCGGGCTTTTATAGACTGTTATTTGAGATACCTTTTGTTCTGCATTAGCCAGCGTGACGGCGAATGTAAACAAAACCACAAGTATAATTTTCAGGTAGCGAATATTAGATTTCTTATTACGTTGTAAAACAGTCACGCCTGAATGTTTACGGTATTTTGAACGACGAATGTTCATAAAAATTTCCTCTTTGCTGGCAATTAATGTGGCGCACTATGGCCATGTGGTTTTGATTTTGGAGTGTCCGTAGCTTTGTTCTCATGGTTTTCAGCCGACCCGTGGCCTTGTGTCATAGCTTCAGCCTTGCCTGGGCTATTTTTGCTATGCCCATCAGAATGACTTTGACCTTGCGCTGCTTCTCCATGCGGACTGGTATCACCATGTCCACCACCCGGCATATGTCCACCGCCGGGCATATGACTGCCGCCATATTTAGCGACAAGTTCAGAATATTGTTTCTTATCCAGTGTGGGTAACTGGCGGATAAATGCAACCAGTTTCCATGTCGCTTCGTCTGAATGCGATGCACCCCATGCCGGCATGCCCGTCATTTTTAGGCCGTGCTTTATAACCCAGAACATCCTGGCAGAATCATGACTTAACGCTTGAGTGAAATCAGGCGGCTGTGGATAAAGGCCTGTTCTGAGCTCTTGTTCACCCGCATCCGAGTTTGGTGCAAGATGGCAGCTGCTGCACATCGCATTGTAGTTGCCCGCAGCTTGCACGAAATATTGAGGGTCATCAAGATTATCAGGCACGACAATATCAGCACTTGCACGTGTAATCGAACTATCCCTGACTTGTGCCAGGCCCCATTCGGTTATCTTCCAGTGTTTATCGGAAGCCGCAATATTATAGAAACCGAACAGGAAAAATATCGCCACGCCAAGCAAGCCTAACCCTGCAATAATAATTAATTTATTTATTTTCATCAATACGCCTTATTTATAAATTATAACAATATATTTTGTATGTAAATAATTGATCCCGATCAATTAACCTTAATGGCTCTTATTCGTGATCATTAAATTTTCATCTTCTATCAACGGACATATAATATCATCCGGTATAACTTGCTCCCCTTTTAGCTCCCACTCTTTCAGGGCTTTTTGAATTCTTTTTTCAAGTGATTGCAAGTCTATAATCTTCTCACGCACTTCTTTACATCGATTTTTCACCATTTCTTTCACTAATTCACATGGGGATTCCCCCACATTTGACTTGTCAAGAATGTCCCGTATTTCGTGAATAGTTAAGCCGTATGTTTTGGCTTTACGGATAAAGGCAATCAAGCGGATATCTTCATTCGAATAATAACGATAGCCATTGTTCGAGTCACGACGAGGTTCCACAAACCCTTCTCGCGTGTAATAGCGAATTGATTCAGATGAAATACCGATTTGCTCTGCCGCTTGTTTAACCGTATACATCATAAACCTCCTGATTTTGGTATACCTAAAAGACAATTACATCCGATAGTAATAATAAATTACAAAAAAACTGAAACAGATATTATATTAAAGGATTTGCGGGGGCTGTAGAACGGTATCAAGAACGATACTCGTGGTAAGTCGTCGATAAAGAGCTGGATTAGCCTGATCATATAACGGCACATCGAAAATCTGGCTGGAAATTGCCGCAGTTACTGCGCCATGACCGCAACTGTTATCACAATTATCGTCTGACTCATGTTGGCACTGATTACTGCTGATCGTTTCGCAATGTATACATGCAGTGCTGACCGAAATCTTATGGCATTTGGATGTGGTAGTCGATACGGACAGGTTCTGCTCAGGTGAATCCTGCATCACCGCATAGGCCACCGAAAAGTTCAACAGTGGCGACAACACCAGCGTCGCGATTAAGAGCAAAACCATTTTGTATATGTGGCGTGATTTCATCGTGTATTTATGACCTAATCTTTACTGGACTCTAGCATAACTAACCCTAAATAGACGTGAAATCTCTAAAAAAGTTCGAACTAAACCTGTGACCTGGACATACTATTCGATAGCCAATTCACCCCAACAAGTCATTACAATTTAAAAGGTTATTTGTGGTGGGAGGTGTTTCCGTCTTGATCCATAATATAATCCCTGGTTAAATGTTAGGATTTACGCCACATAAAATGTTCATACACCCCAGACCAGTACATGCCAAACGCGATAGCGAAGAGTAATTCTTCTAGCGGCATGAAAAAGATAGTAATGCCGGTAAGTGCATCTAAATTCCAGTAGCGATCAATATAACCAGGAGCACTCCATTCGAGGCCGGCCAGGAATATTGCGTAATAGATTAAAAACAGTATGCCGCCGATCCAGGTTTTCTTTTTTAAATCAGGCCGACACCAGATATTAGCTATCGCACCAATAATCATGGCTACGATGGATGGATAGATGGGGTTCCAGGGGAAAAAATACAATAAGGGGAAACTGATAAAAGGTGCCGCCAGCGCTTTGTAATGATGGCGATGTATCGATAACTTGCGTTCCGTATCCGGGACATCCAGTAAGCTTTTTCTGCTGGCTATATTATAGAGTACCGCGCTGACGCCACCTATACCAAAACAAAACACCAGGCTTTCGATATCAAAACCTGTATTTATCGCCAAATCAAAAAGGCTGGGAGGAAACCAGTATTCAGGAACAAAAATGGGTTCCGTTAAACCAAAGGGCATCGTAAAAAGACTTGCCCACAGCATCGCTTTTCGATATTCAGGAAATGCTAAAAAAATAATTACCCATGGAATTAAAAAAGCAGATGCCCAGGTTATCCAGACATATTGATCAGAAATCATATTTTATATCCTTTTCCCCATAAAGCGATATACATGGAATCATAAGGTGATTTTCCAGGCACCACTCTAAATTATAACTATCTTCTATTTTACATTAAATTTCAATGGTGGGAATGTGTGTCGCCATTGTGTTCGAGGTTATCCAGTATCGTCTCCTCATTATAATGAATAAAGGCCCTTTTTAATATTTCGCCGTATTTCTTTGAGGTTTTATTCCCGGTCTTCTCCAGAACGGCCTCAATTTGTTTTGTAGTAACCTCAATCAGATCATACGTAATATTAATTTTATCCGCATTAATTTCCACTTCAACCACGCCCATCATGGCTTCTAATTCGGTAATAATATTTTCAGCTATACCATCTGGAACTGTTGCATCAAGCAATAATGTTCTTCGTTTTATGCGTCTTTCTCCACGCTGTTTAGCAGAAGGGATTCCTCGCTCACCAATGTAAATGCCAGGGTTATCGGTAAATCGTTCCAGACATTGATCTGAACAAAAGTAGAATCTCTCACTTCGATAATCAGAAGATATGCAATCAATATCAGTCACCATATTGCAAACTGGACAATGATGAGATTCATTCATGGTCATATCCGTATTTTCCTCTAAATTTAAATATTACCCGCATTTAGAACAGTCCTGAACGCAATCACAATCAACATGATCACAGGCTAGCTCTTTGCGGAAACTTAGTACTCTCGACTTAGCCCAGGGGTAAAATAAAGATTTAATAGCCGTTGGGTGGTATTGACGATATAAGTACTTACGCACATCTTTACGTCGAGCGAGATGTTTAAAAAACCAGCGGTAACCGCGGTTTCCTAATAATTCAAACAAAGCTCGATTAACGACCGAAGCTTTCAACGAGCCTTTAATGTTTTTCTTCCACAATACATCATAGCTGGTTCCATTTTGTATACTTTGAGCCGCCAATATACCGGAATGAATAGCATGGCGCATCCCAAACCCCCAGAGCGTATCCTGAAATCCTGCCTGTTCACCCACGATCGGCCTTTTACCTGCATAAGCACGCGTAGGAATATAGAAATTCCCGACGCCGCTATGAGCAACGGGATCTTTCATCTCCAGACCCATTCGTTTCTGAAAAGCCTCAACTGTCCGTTGCGCATAAAGTTTGCTCTGCGAAAAATCAGCGAACATACAACTTTTAATCGTGCCTCGTCCATTCCAGATTAGCAAATAGGCATAGCCTCCCGGAGCCAGTTTATCATCACATATCACCCAGTACCCATCATCCATATCAGTATCAAAATGGTAACCAACGGCCAGCGCGTCAGCCGCCTTTGGGCCAGTTGCCAATATGGCAGGATAAGGTAGATTTTTGACTCGACTATTAAAGCGTACTTCAACGCCCAGTTGTTGTGCCTGTGTTAACAAAGCATAATCAAGAGAGCCCGGCATGGGGCCACGTTCGATCAGATAAAAAATAGGAGCCTCACTGTTGATGTCGTGCCTGTGCCCAACATTGTCAAACAGGACACCACTGTTGCATGGCAAATAATCAAAGTCGGTTGTTAAACCTGAGTCTTTAAATACCTGGAGAACATCTTGCTTGGTAGTCCAGTTTTCTAATCCTTGAAAATCTCGCTTGAATCGCCAGCCGACATTAGATCGTGCTTCATGAACCATTACCTTTTTTCCAGCATGTGCAAGAGTAATGGCGGCCGCCAGACCGGCCGGCCCAGCTCCGGCTATTTGAATTCTTTCATGATTACTGACTAACATATTTTCTCGCTAAATTATTAATTGTTAGAAAGGATGAGGAGTGCTGAAATAAAATTATTCGATATCACTCAACCGTCTCCCTCACTTTATCTAACAGGTTCGTTTTTCAAAACCCCTTTGCTGCCTGTTGGCGCAATAAAAATTAACCCTCGCAGGCAACCGAGTAGTTTTAATACTATGTATCTTTAATTCTATTTCATGGGAAAATCATCTAGCCCATTAAATAATGACACTAATATTAATTCTTAAACCACGGCCGTTTAGTCGCTACTTTCTTACTCCATTTATCCATTTGTTGTGACAGTAATTCTATACCTTGAATTCTGGCTGATTCCTGCAGCTTTTGTCCATCACCCCTCATTGGCCATCCGAGTTCAGGTAAATCCGGTTTAAGCACCAGCACTACGGCACCACAACCACACTGGCAATACGTTTCGTTTACGGGTTTATCTACCAAATACCAGGGGCGTTCACTGTAGAGCTGCAGAAAAAGAATTTCCAGTAAAGACCAGGGCTGGGATAATACATGTTGCAGCCCCGCTTTTCCCTGACAATGTATTGCGGTGTGATGGACGATAAGAATATCCAGATCATGTTTACAACAAATTGCATCCGTAGGAGCCAGGTCAAGGGTTGCGCCATCGCTAAATAATTCACCCTCAATCTCGACCGGGCGATACAGGATCGGTATGGCGGCACTGGCCATAATTCGAGGTGCTAACTCACCTTCACCGAAAAAAGTCTTTATGCTGTGGGTCATATTCATGGCCAGGCTGTGAAAAGGTATTCTGCAGTTTGCAAAGGTTTCTGCGGTAAGCTGTTTACGGATAAAATTAATCGCCGTATCGGTCTCAGAAAATCCAGTATAACCCCGTCCTTTTCGGACGATCATGTTCCAGAGAAAACGCAGTTTGGAATCTGGTCGCCAGTAATCACTCGGTTGCGTCGTTTCCAGCACCTCTGACCATTTACTGATACTGGTTCCACTGGCATAAATACCGCCGACCAGTGCTCCGGCGCTACAGCCAGCGATCGCGGCAACATCAATATTAAGCTCGTCGACTGCCTGCAAAAATCCAGTATGAGCAAATACCCCACGCGCCCCGCCTGAACTCAGGACAACACCAATACGAAGCTTGTCGGTTTTTTTATTCATAGTCAGGCCCATAACTCCAGAATAAAGTGCCGCATTACCGCATTTAAAATATCACTTCGAGTGATAATGCCTGCCAGTTTACCGTCCACCACAATCGGCATAGCCCCCACTCTCTGTTCGACAAATAAACGGGCAATATAACGCACATCGGTATCAATACTGGCCGTCAACACTTCCGTTCGCATCAGTTGCTTAACCTGATCTATAGCTCTTGCTGACGTGGCATGTTGCTCATAATTCTCCGTCACACCACTCAAGTGGCGCAATATATCCCGGTCAGAGACAATACCTTCCACTGCGCCGTTAGCCGCCAAAACAGGAATATGACGAAGGTGGTGGCTTTGAAATAGTTTCATGACTGCAGCAATCGAGTTCGTAGATTGAATCGACACAACCGGTGAGACCATAATCTGGTTCGCCAACAATAACGGACTATGATCCTGTATATGATCGATCTCCTGATAGGATTGCATGGCCAATCCAGAGTGTTTATTTCGCTGAGCATCATCCTGCGACTTATCCTGTACATGTTGATAATGATCTTTGTTTTCAATTTTCTGGCCTGAAGCACTTGGCTGGGTTTTTTCGACTCGATACTGCCCGAAGAGTCGCACCAACGGCATCTCTTCATGTTTATTTAAACTTTGCACGTAAAATGTCATTATTATCTCTCAAGATCTTTAGCGAATAGCCATAGGCATTCATCTTTATAAAAATCTGATAATATCCAAACCCCTGAAATAAACCGCTAAAAAATTTACTTCACACCGCACATTGACGACACCAGACACAATGGCAGTCGATATGATTACAGGTTACATCTTTACGACGACTTTCATAGCGCGTCAAGGCCCAGGGTAACAACCAGCGTTTAAAAAAAGAAGGTTGATAGGCGTGATACAAGGCCTGACGAATATTTGCCTTGCCCGTCATGCGACGTAAAAACCAGCGGTAACCCCGGTTGCCTAACAGGTCATACAGAGCACGATTAATCACGGCAGTTTGCATCTGCGGCTTTAAGTCACGTTGCCACAGGTCATCGTAGCTGGTATTGGCAAGCAGGCTTTGCGCCGCCAGTACCCCTGAGGTCATAGCCAGTCGTATACCAAAGCCCCATAAGGTATCCTGAAATCCAGCCTGTTCACCGACCACGGGATGGTGACCACTGTAACCACTTTTCGGTATTCTAAAATTCCCAGCTCCACCGTGTGGTTGAGGATTTTTCATTTCCAGACCAACCAGTCGTTGAAACGCCGCAAGGGTTCGTTCCAGATAAATTTTCTCCTGCTTGAAACCGGTAAACATGCAGGTCTTTACCGTGCCACGTCCTGCCATCACCAGCAAATACGCATAACCTTTGGGGGCCAGATTATCATCACAAATGACCCAAAATCCATCCGGCATTTCCGTTTCAAAATGGTAACCAACCGCAATGGCATCAGGAACCTTAGGGCCGGCAGCAAGTATGCCGACCTTACCAATCTGATCTATCCGTTCATTAAATCGAATGTCCACACCCAGCGATTGAGCCTGCTTTAACAGACCCGTATCCAGTGTATTGGGCCCCGCGCCTCTTTCGATCAAATAAAAAAGCGGTTTATCGCAGTTAACCCTGTACTGTGCATCCCAGGCATCATAAGCGATACCGTGCGTAAAAGGCTGTGCAGTAAAATTGATTTCAAAACCCAGGGCTTCCAGCGTGGACAGCGCATCCTCCTGGCTGCTCCAGTTTTCCAGCCCCTGGAAATCACCCTGAAAACGGTGCCCGACTTCACTCTGCGCTTCATGCACAATGACTTCTTTACCGGCTCGTGCCAGAGTAATGGCGGTCGCCAATCCCGCCGGGCCAGCACCCACAACCTGAATGGGGCCATCTAACGAGTTCCTGTCCTGAGCAGGGATAACTGAATTCATAGCACATTTCCCCTTTGTCGTTTTACTGCCTACCAAGTGTGGCACATATGTGTAACACACAGGTCAAGGAATTCAGTGACTGTGTTGTTATTTTATGTCAACATTGATCAACGATATAAACTGCGACGCGTCAAAGGCACCGCCGCCAGACCATTATCTCGTTTAACGGCCAGTATTTGATAAATACCAACTTCACCATTTTCAAACTGGACTGCACAGGCCGCCATATACAATCGCCATACTCGATAGATCGACTCTGGCACAAGTTGCAAGGCTCGATATTGGTTGGATTCAAGTTTACGTACCCAGTGACGTAATGTCAGCGCATAGTGTGGCCGCAACGCCTCAACATCAAGCAGCTCAAAACCACGCTGTTCCATTACGCGTTGAATATTACTGACTCGATCCAGCTCTCCATCCGGAAAAACATAGCGATTGATAAAACGTGTTCCCATAGAATTTTTCCAGCCATCTGCATCATGTGTAATGCCGTGATTCAGAAACAGGCCACCTGGTTTCAATAAGCGTTGCGCAACCCCAAAATACTGCGGAAGATTCTTGAGACCAACATGCTCAAACATACCGACACTGACGATTTTGTCAAACTCGGCCTCACCATTAAGATCACGATAATCTTTCAATTCAACGGTGACTCGATCCTGCAAGCCTTCAACCTTAATTTTTTCGATATTATATTCGTATTGTTCGCGGCTCAAGGTCACGCCATGCGCACGCACTCCATGGTGTTTCACCGCCCAACGGAGTAAGGCTCCCCAACCACAACCAATGTCAAGTAATCGATCCCCTGGTTGAAGATGCAACTTGCGGCAAATATGTTCGAGCTTGTTGCATTGTGCCTGATCAAGCCCCTCTTGTTCCTTCTCAAAATAAGCGCAGGAATACACCATTTGCTCATCCAGCCATAGTTGATAAAATTCATTTGAGACATCGTAATGATAAGAAACGGCCTTGCGATTTCCATTCTTTGAGTGGTTACGCGATAACGGCAACCATCCCGGCCTCTTGTTCTCCGATGCTGGTAATTCATGGGTAATAAACGGGCGTCCTAACTGCAAAGCAGTAAACACAGCCTTTATTTTCTCTACAAATGATAATTGCACTGATCGTAAATGATCTTTTAACCCCAGCACGGTATATATATCCCCGACTATGTCGAACCGGCCCTGAAAATAGGCTTCGGCCAGTAACAGGGGATCTCGAAATAAAATAAGATTCCGAATCAAACGAGGATCATGAAAAACGAGAATAACATCGGCTTTATCGTTGCCGAATGTCAATGTATCCCCTGTCCACAATCGCACCGCTATATTGCCGGGATAATTTTGAAAAATTCGTTCCATCAATCGGGTCACACCCCGGAAACGATTATTTTCCATTAATCTGTAACGACGGTTTACCTGTCGAATTTGACTGATCGGCATTACTTTTACCGACATATCTACACTATTGTCGTAGAGCCTGGTTTCATCACATGCTTTTTTTAGATTCATCGCACACCCTCCTGTTGTAAAACCTTATTGATACACTTAAGTGTAGAAGCTATGTGTTAGTCACAGGTCAAGCTATATTGTGTTTTATTTTGCATTTTAATTCGTATTGAGGTTGATTTAGCGGATACAGACTCCGATCACGACAAAATAACCGAACAGGAGGTTCACTCCTGTAGAAATCGCCCTATAATCTATATTGCTAAATATGAACCTCTTTCCCAAACCCTTACTTAAATACTTACTTCCAGTTCAGGCATCCATCTCAAAAACCAGTACACGATAAAACCCACCATACACCGGATGCTTTTCAACCTGCTGAAGTGTTTTACCCAACTTGCCCGCCTCATCCTGCAACATGAGACAGATATCTTCTCGCCAAAAGTCCTGCAGGAAGGGCTCCCAAAATAACAACTGTTTACGCAACCCGCGCAGCCTGTAAATCCAGTGCTCTGTGGGTTCTTCGCCGTATTCCGTGATCACCAGTCGCCCACCGGGTTGCAGTACCCGCATGGTTTCTGCCAGAGTGCGCTGTCGTGCTGCAACCGGCATCTCGTGCAAAAGAAAAAATATCAGTATGGTGGAAAAGCTATTATCCGCAAATGCCAGCGACTCCGCATTCATTCGTGCCGTTATCAGTTGTGTACGTTGTGCCGGCGTAAGTTTCTTACGACTGGCTTCAAGTTGTGCGCCAGCAACATCAACCAGGTACAAGGGCTGGTCGCCCAGATGACTTAACAATGTAGGCGTGAGCTTGCCATACACACAGGTAAGTTGCAGGAATCGACCTATGGGGAGATTTTCCAGGCAACGCAATGTTTGCTTCAATAACCGTTGATATTGTCCGAATAAAATTAAATTAATAATCGGCTGATGATCAAACAACCAGATTGCCGGTCTCCAGAGATAGGCCCACCAGTAATGGCGTGCCAAATACTCAGGCATCCCATCAAGAAATTTTTTCCAGATTGTCATCATAAATCCAGCCATCTCCGAGGTAGTACAGGCAAGATCTTCAGCAGAAAACGACTTACCAGCCGTGAGACCGGCCCCTGAATAGTTAATGCGCTGCTATAAGATACACTATCATGACGATGATCAACATAGTTTCACGACATGATTTCTTATTGCAAGGAGCTGTGGGCTAATCTCACCGATGTATCGTATCCTGCTCTAATGGTGGATATTTTTTGCATTTTAGCATCCTCCTGAAAGTGA